>NZ_RZSG01000210.1:0-8283 GCF_003997725.1 Mesorhizobium sp. M4A.F.Ca.ET.050.02.1.1 | reverse complement strand
CGGAAGCCAGTCCGGCAAGGCCGAACAATGCACGCCGATAGGCAGCGAAAGCTGCTGGCCAAAATTATTTTTAATTTCAGTTAGTTAGATCGATTTCTGGCGTAATTTCGGCGACGTTCGGATAGACCTGAATCATTCCCACTCGATCGTGCCGGGCGGCTTCGACGTCACATCGTAGACGACGCGGTTGATGCCCCGTACCTCGTTGATGATGCGGGTGGCGGCGGCGGCAAGGAAGTTCATGTCATAGTGGTAGAAGTCGGCGGTCATGCCGTCGACCGAGGTGACGGCGCGCAACGCGCAGACGAATTCGTAGGTGCGGCCGTCGCCCATGACGCCGACGGTCTGCACCGGCAAGAGCACGGCGAAGGCCTGCCAGATGGCGTCGTAGAGGCCGGCCTTGCGGATCTCGTCGAGATAGATGGCGTCGGCCTCGCGCAGGATCTCAAGCTTGTCGCGAGAGATGCCGCCCGGGCAGCGTATGGCAAGGCCGGGGCCCGGGAACGGATGCCGGCCGATGAAGCTCTCGGGCAGGCCGAGCTCCTTGCCCAGCGCCCTCACCTCGTCCTTGAACAATTCGCGCAGCGGCTCGACCAGCTTCATGTTCATGCGCTCTGGCAGGCCGCCGACATTGTGGTGTGACTTGATCGTCACCGACGGGCCGCCGGAGAAGGAGACGCTTTCGATGACGTCGGGATAGAGCGTGCCCTGGGCCAGGAAATCGGCGCCGCCGAGCTTCTTGGCCTCTTCCTCGAACACTTCGATGAACAGCCGGCCGATCGTCTTGCGCTTCTTTTCGGGATCGGCCTCGCCTTCCAGCGCCGAGATGAAGCGGTCGGACGCGTCGACCAGGATCAGCGGCAAATTGTAGTGCTGGCGGAACATCTCCACCACGCTCGCCGCCTCGTCCTTGCGCATCAGGCCATGGTCGACGAGGATGCAGGTGAGCTGATCGCCGACCGCCTCGTGGATGAGAAGTGCGGCGACCGAGGAGTCGACGCCGCCCGACAGCGCGCAGATCACCTTGCCCTTGCCGACCTGCTTGCGGATCGCCTCGACGGCGTGCTCGCGATAGGCGCGCATCGTCCAGTCGCCCTCGATGCCGGCGATGTTGTGGACGAAGTTCCTGAGCAGCCTGGCGCCGTCCGGCGTATGCACCACCTCGGGATGGAACATGATGCCGTACATCTTGCGCTCGACATCGCCGAAGATGGCGAAGGGCGAGCCTTCGGACCTGCCGAACACCTCGAAGCCCTTGGGGAGCGAGATGACGCGGTCGCCATGGCTCATCCACACCTGGTGCCGCTGGCCGGGCGCCCACAGGCCCTCGAACAGCGGGCTCTCCTTCTCGATCTCGACGAAGGCGCGGCCGAACTCGCGATGGTTGGAGCTTTCGGCGACGCCGCCCATCTGCACGCAAAGCGCCATCTGGCCATAGCAGATGCCGAGCACCGGCACGCCGGCCTCGAAGACGATCTGCGGGGCGCGCGGGCTGCCGATATCGGTGGTCGAGGCCGGGCCGCCGGACAGGATCACCGCTTTGGGATTGATGCGCTCGAAGGCCGTCTCGGCCGACTGGAACGGCACGATCTCGGAAAAGACGCCGGCCTCGCGGATGCGGCGGGCGATGAGCTGCGTGAACTGGCTGCCGAAGTCGACAATCAGGACGGTGTCGGAGCGATTGGCTGTTTTCATGGCGAGCGTTTAGAGAAAGAAACGAGTCGGCGCAATGGGTTGCGAGGCGTCCGGTTCAATCCGACGGCTTCGCCGCGCCCAGGCTGACCGTGCCGGAAGCGATCGCCTGTTCCAGAAGGCCGACCGCGCCGGCCAGTTTCTCGTCGATAACGTGCAGGTACTCCGTCCAGTCGCCGACATGCCTGAGGTCAGCCGCGCCATCGGAAATGCCGCGCAGGCCGGCGAGTGGCACGCCGAACAGCTGGCAGGCGCGCAGGCAGGCGAAAGTTTCCATGTCGACCATGTCAGCGGCGATCGCATCATAGGCAGCGCCGGAGATGATCGCGCCGCCGGTCGACAGCGACGCCTCCCTGATGCCGGGGATCCTTAGCGGCAAGGGCACGGTGACCGGCAGGTCGAGAAACGGCGTGGCACCCTTCTCGAAGCCCAAAGGCGAGGCGTCGATGTCGCGATAGGCGACCGAAACCGCCTGATAGATCTCCGCCTGCTCCAGCGTGCGGCTGCCGGCCGAGCCGAGCGAGACGACAAGATCCGGCAGCGCCTTCCCCCCCCTCAGCCGGGCAAGCTCGGCGCCCAGCCTGACCCCGGCCTCGACCGGCCCGACGCCAGTCATCAGCGGCGTGAACAGTTTTCTGAGATGCGGACCGTATTCGGCCTGCGCGGCCATGACGAAGAGAACGTCCCTGCCCACGATCCGCACAGCGCTTGCCATGGATTATCCTTCGATCCCGTCCCGTCCGACGACCGTCATCATGGTGCCGGTCATGGTGGCGATCAGCTTGGCCTCGCCGTCGGCGGCGAAGGCGTAGGCCTGGCCGTCGGCGACGATGATGGTGCGGCCTGGCTTGGTCACCGAGCCGCGGAACAGGAAGCGCTCGCCCCTGCCCGGCGCCAGGAGATTGACCTTGAACTCTATGGTCAGCACGCTGGAATTCTGCGGCAGCAGCGAGAAGGCAGCATAGCCGCAGGCCGAGTCCAGCGCCGTCGAGATGACGCCGGCATGCAGGAAACCATGCTGCTGGGTGAGCGCGGCCGAGTAGGGCATCTCGATCTCGATGATGCCGGGTGTCACCAGGGTCAGCTCGGCGCCGATGGTCGTCATCGCCTGCTGCCGGGCGAAGGATGTGCGGACCCGGTCCTCATAGTCAGGAGCGGGTACGATCTTTGCTGCCATGGCTGTCGCCTTCATTTCCTGGGAAAGCTTATTGCAGAGGCACGCCGCGCAGGCAATCTCTTATGTTGCAGTGCAGCAATGCCGGCACCCCTGCCTCAACCCGCCCTGTGCAGCGCGCAGACATAGAACCCGTCGGTGCCGCTCAGCGCCGGCGACAGCGAGATACCGCCGCCGGCGCCGATGCGCGCGGCGGCTTCATGGCCGGGAAAGCGGCCGTCCCAGAGCTTGCGGTGGTCAACAGGCGCGAACTCACCATGGCGGGCGCGGAAATCGGCCACTTGCTCGCCATTCTCGGCGTCGAACACCGAGCAGGTGATGTAGACCAGCAAGCCACCGGGTTTGACGAAGGCCTTGGCCGCGTCGAGGATTTCCCTTTGCTCGCCCCGGCGCTGGTCGAGCTGTCTTTGCGTCAACCGCCATTTGGCGTCGGGGCGGCGCCGCCAGGTGCCGCTGCCAGTGCAGGGGGCGTCGACCAGCACGATGTCCATATGGCCAGCGAGCGGGCCCAGTTCGGCGGGTTTGCTGACGATCTGGATGTTTCGGTTTTCGGACCGGCGCATGCGGTCGAAGATCGGCGCAAGCCGCGCCTTTTCGGCATCATGGGCAAATATCTGGCCGCGATTGTCCATTTCGGCCGACAGCGCCAGCGTCTTGCCGCCGGCGCCGGCGCAATAGTCGAGCACCTGCATTCCGGCCTCGGCGCCGGCCAGCGTCGCGACGATCTGCGACCCTTCGTCCTGGACCTCGAACCAGCCCTTCTGGAAGGCGGGTTCGGCCTGGACGTTGGGGTGCCTGCCGTCGCCATCGATCGGCGGGATGCGGATGCCTTGCGCGGCAATGCTCGCGGCAGCCGCGCCCGTGCCGTTGAGTTCGGCCAGCACCTTGCCGCGATCGGCCTGCAGCGTGTTGACCCTGAGGTCCAGCGGCGGGCGAGCGGCGAGCGCCGCCCCTTCCGCGACCCACGTCTCGCCGAAAGCCTGCCCGAACAGCGGCACACACCAGTCCGGAATGTCGGCTCGTACCGCGTCCGGCGCATCGGCCGGGCGGCGATCGGCCGCCGCCATCAGTTCGGTGTCGCTGAGCAGCGGCGGCGCGAACCTGTCGCCGTCCAGCGCATCGTTCAGCGACTGTGCCGTCTGGCCCCATTCGAGCAGCAGGGCGCCGAAGCCGATTGCGCGCGGGGTGTCCTCGCCGAGCAGCCAGCCGGCGGAACGCTTGCGGCGCAGCGCGTCATAGACGATGTTGCCGATCGCCGCGCGATCGCCGCCGCCGGCAAAGCGGTGCGACAGGCCCCAGTCGCGCAGGGCGTCGGCCACCGGCCGGTGCCGCCGGCCGATGTCTTCCAGAACCTCAATGGCCGCCGCCAGCCTTCCGCCCAGTCTCATTCCTGCTCCGTCAACCGTTGCCTTCAGTCCTGCTCTTAGAGCCTTTCCTGCTCCGATTGAAACAGTTCTGTTGCGGTGAGGCCAAAACGGCCGGTCCAATGCCATCCTGCGTACGACATACGGAACGCTTTTCGATGCAGTCGGTCCTCAGCGGAAAACAAGAACAAATCAACCGGAACATGAAATATGTCTAATATTTTTACTAACGAGTACAAGCAAGCCCGCGGGCTTAACCACTCCGCTTTCCAAGATTTCGGGTTGCGAATACTCTCTCAGCCGTGATTCGCGACGCAGTAAAGGCGGTTTTGCGGATCGATACGAGGAGAGGGCAATGAAGACTTATCTTGCGGAAGTTCTAGGCACATTCCTGTTGGTATTCATCGGCACGGCTTCTGTGGTCACGGGCGGCTTCGGCGGTGCGCTGCCGCTCGGCCAGGAAGGCATCGGCCTGGCGTTCGGCATCGGCCTCATCGCGGCGGCCTATGCGATCGGGCCGATCTCGGGCGCGCATCTCAATCCGGCTGTGACGCTTGGCGCCTTCCTCGCCGGCCGGCTGCCGGCAAAGGACGTCGTTCCCTACTGGATCGCGCAGATCATCGGCGCCATCATCGCCTCGCTGGCGCTGTGGATCATCGTCTCCGGCCAGGTCGGCGGCCACACTGGCGGTTTCGGCGCCAATGGCTGGGACGAAGCGAAATGGGGCGTCAGCTCGGCTTTCCTGTGGGAATTGATCGCAACCTTCACCTTCGTCACCGTGATCCTCGGCGTCACGGCGCAAAATCACAGCACAACCTTCGCCGGGCTGGTCATCGGCCTGACGCTGGCCGGGCTGCACTTCGCCATCATCCCGGTCACCGGCACCTCGCTCAATCCGGCCCGCTCGATCGGTCCGGCGCTGTTTTCGGGCGCGGCGGCGCTCAGCCAGCTGTGGCTGTTCATCGTCGCGCCACTGATCGGCGGCGCCATCGCCGGCGTCGTCGCCAAGGCGCGCATCTTCGAGAAGGACTGATTTTTTTTGAAGCCTGAATGCGAAAAGGCGCGGGGCTGGCCCCGCGCCTTTTTGTTGGAGTGCACGCTCTTTCGAGGATCAGGCAATCTCGAAGCGGTCGAGGTTCATCACCTTGGTCCACGCCTTGACGAAATCCTTGACGAATTTGTCCTTGGCATCGACCGAGCCGTAGACCTCGGAAAGCGCTCGCAGTTGCGCGTGCGAGCCGAAGATCAGGTCGGCGCGGGTGCCGGTCCATTTGACCGCCTTGGTCTTGCGGTCACGCGCTTCGTAGATCTCGTCGGAGCCCGACGCCGGATCCCAGACCGTCGCCATGCTGAGCAGGTTGACGAAGAAGTCGTTGCTCAGCGTGCCTGGTCTGTCGGTGAACACGCCGTGCTTCGAGCCGCCGGAGTTGGCGCCGAGCACCCTCAAGCCGCCGACCAGCACCGTCATTTCTGGCGCTGTCAGGGTCAGGAGCTGCGCCCGGTCGACCAGCAACGCCTCGACCGACAGTGGCAGCTTGCCCCTGGCATAGTTGCGGAAGCCATCGACGACCGGCTCGAGCGCGGCGAAGGACTGGGCGTCGGTCTGTTCCTGCGAGGCGTCCATGCGGCCCGGGGTGAACGGCACCGTCACCTGGTGGCCGCCGTCCTTCGCCGCCTTTTCGACCGCGGCGACGCCGCCGAGCACGATCAGGTCGGCGAGCGAGATCTTCTTGTCGCCGGTCTGCGCTGCGTTGAACTCCTGCTGGATAGTTTCGAGCTTCGCCAGTACCGTCGACAGCTTGGCGGGCTGGTTGACCTCCCAGTCCTTCTGCGGACTCAGGCGAATGCGCGCGCCGTTGGCGCCGCCGCGCTTGTCGGAGCCGCGGAAGGTCGAGGCCGAGGCCCAGGCGGTCGAGACCAGGTCGGAGACCGACAGGCCGGAGGCGAGGATCTTGGCCTTCAGCGCAGCGATGTCCCCTTCGCTCGCCAACTCGTGGTCGATCGCCGGAATCGGATCCTGCCAGATCAGCTCTTCCTTCGGCACGAGCGGGCCGAGATAGCGCACGACCGGACCCATGTCGCGGTGGGTGAGCTTGAACCAGGCGCGGGCGAAGGCGTCGGCGAACTCAGCGGGATGCTGGTGGAACCGCCGCGAGATCTTCTCGTAGGCCGGGTCGAAGCGCAGCGAAAGGTCGGTGGTGAGCATGGCCGGCGCATGGCGCTTGGACGGATTGTGCGCGTCCGGCACCAGGCCGGCGCCGGCGCCGGCCTTCGGCGTCCATTGATGGGCGCCCGCCGGGCTCTTCGTCAGCTCCCATTCGTAGTTGAAGAGGTTGTCGAAGAAGTTGTTGCTCCACTTCGTCGGCGTCGTGGTCCAGGTGACCTCGAGGCCCGAGGTGATGGCGTCGCCGGCAATACCGGTGGCGTATTTGCTCGACCAGCCGAGGCCCTGCGCCTCGATGCCGGCGCCTTCCGGCTCGGCGCCGACAAGTGCGGCATCGCCGGCGCCATGGGTCTTGCCGAAGGTGTGACCGCCGGCGATCAGCGCGACTGTCTCCTCGTCGTTCATCGCCATGCGGCGGAAGGTCTCGCGGATGTCGCGCGCCGCGGCCAGCGGATCCGGATTGCCGTTGGGGCCTTCGGGATTGACGTAGATCAGGCCCATCTGCACGGCGCCGAGATGGCCATGGAGCTCGCGGTCGCCGGAGTAGCGCTCGTCACCCAGCCACTTCGCCTCGGAACCCCAGTTCACGTCCTGCTCGGGCTCCCAGACGTCGGCGCGGCCGCCGGCGAAGCCGAAGGTCTTGAAGCCCATCGATTCCAGCGCGACGTTGCCGGCGAGGATCATCAGGTCGGCCCAGGAGATCCTGCGGCCATACTTCTGCTTGACCGGCCAGAGCAGACGGCGCGCCTTGTCGAGATTGGCGTTGTCCGGCCAGCTGTTCAGCGGCGCGAAACGCTGCTGGCCGGCGCCGGCGCCGCCGCGGCCGTCACCGATGCGATAGGTGCCGGCGCTATGCCAGGCCATGCGGATGAACAGCGGCCCGTAATGGCCGAAGTCAGCCGGCCACCAGTCCTGCGAATCCGTCATCACATGGTGCAGGTCCTTGATCACCGCATCGAGGTCGAGGCTCTTGAACTCCTTGGCGTAGTCGAAATCCTCGCCCATCGGGTCCGAGAGGTTCGACTGCTGGTGGAGCACGCCGAGGTCGAGCTGGTTCGGCCACCAGTCACGGTTGGTCCGGCCGGCGGATCCATGCGCCACAGGGCATTTGCCCGCGCTGTTGTCGTCGGTTTTCGCGTCCATCTTACTCTCCGATTTTTGCCGAGATTTGATTTTTCACCAGGGGCTGCCAGCGGCCGCGCCAATCTGGAACGATTCCAGACTAGGCCGGCGAGACGATAAAGACAAATTGCCTTTCCTGTTTTTTCCGATAGGATTTCCTTATGATCGGTCTCACCGTCCGGCAGATGCAATATTTCGACGCGCTGGCGCAGACGCTGCATTTCGGCCGCGCCGCCAAGCTCGCCGGCGTCAGTCAGCCGGCGCTCTCCGCGCAGATCGCGGAGATGGAACAGCGGCTGGCCTGCCGTCTGTTCGAGCGCGGCGGCAAGACGGTGCGAATGACCGACGAGGCGCTGGCCTTGCAGCCACGCATCGAGCGCATCCTCGCCGACATCCGTGACGTCGAGACGACGGCCCGGCGCGGCCGCCCCGCCATGGAAGGGCGCTTCCGCCTGGGCATCATTCCCACGGTCGCGCCCTATCTGCTGCCGCATGTGTTGCCGGAATTGAGAAAGCATTTCCCGGTCCTGCAACTCGAACTGCGCGAGGCGGTGACCGCGTCGCTGGTCGAGGACACGGCTTCCGGCCGGTTGGACGCCTTCATCGCCGCGCTGCCGCTCGACCATCCCGGCCTAGTCAGCGAAGAGCTTTTCCCTGACCGCTTCTTCCTTGCCGTGCCGTCAGGCGATCCGGCCTTCGCCTCGCCGCCGGTGCCGCCGGAAAGCCCGGCGCTGGAAAGGCTGATGCTGCTGGAGGAAGGCCATTGT
>NZ_RZSG01000020.1:0-25753 GCF_003997725.1 Mesorhizobium sp. M4A.F.Ca.ET.050.02.1.1 | reverse complement strand
ACGCTCCGACGACCGCTTCATCGTGCTGCCGGCAAAGCGCTTCCTCGAATGGCGCAATGCGCTGCACGGGCTCGCCGATTGCGGGATTGCGAAGTCGACGCTGAAGACCAGGGAAGGGCTTGTCGCCCTGAAGATCGCGCGCGTCCACTATGCGCGCGGCGACCTGGATACGGCGGCCCGGTTCCTGGCCGTGGCCAAGGCCGCGCCGAAGGTGCCGTCGGACATCTGGCGTTGCATGCGCTATCAGTTCAAGCTTGCGGCGCGGCGCCGGTTTTCCATGCCGCGTGTCCAGTTGCAAAGCGCCTGATGGCCGAGAGGCCGGAACTCGCAGTCGTGGTGATTGGTTTGCGGGCGCCTGCCGAGTTGGTCGCAGCAGTAAGATCGGCGCTCGACCAGAATGCACCGTTCGAGGTCGTGGTCGTGAATTCCGGCGGCGGGGATGTCCAGGCACTGCTGGGTCGTGCCGGACTCGATGTCAGGGTCATCGAGGTCGGGCAGCGACTGTTCGCCGGCGCTGCGCGAAATATCGGCCTGCGGCGACACAAGCCCCGTTCGTCGCCTTCCTTGCCGCGGATTGCCTCGCCTGCCCGCGCTGGGCAGAGATCCGATGACGGCGGGCTCTGGATGGCGGACCTGTCGGCCGTCGCGCGAGCGTGAACCCTTAAGAGCAGCACGGAACCAGTCGCCGGCGATGCGGCTTATCTACGGACCAGTTCCGTGGGATGCATCATGCTGCAACGACCGCAATCCTCCCCTGACCGTTCAGCAGGAGAGGACGAAACCCGAAAGAACGGCGCGCAAGATTCGGCCGAGCGCGCGTCGCTCACCTATGTCAGCGATGCCGATCCCGGCATTCGCCGCAAGCGAAAAGGCAAGGGCTTTGCCTATCTCGGGCTCCAGGGCCGTTCGGTCTCAGCGGCCACGCTTGCGCGCATCAAGGCACTGGCCATTCCGCCGGCGTGGACCGATGTCTGGATTTCGCCTGATGCCCGCGGGCACATCCAGGCGACCGGCCGGGACCAGCGCGGGCGCAAGCAATACCGCTATCATGCGCTGTGGGCCGCCGAGCGCGACGGCGCCAAATATTCAAGCTTGGTCGCCTTTGCCAAAAGCCTGCCCGGACTGCGGCGCCGCATCGATGCGGATCTGCGCCGTCACGGTCTGCCGGCGGAGCGCGTCGTCGCGGCGACCGTCTGGCTGCTCGACAATACGATGATCCGCGTCGGCAATGCCGCCTATGCCCGCGACAACAAGAGTTTCGGCCTGACGACGTTGCGCGACCGTCATGTCGACATCGAGGGATCGCACTTGCGCTTTGCCTTCAAGGGCAAGTCCGGCAAGGAATGGAAGCTGAAGCTGGTCGACCGCCGGATCGCCAGGATCGTGCGCGGCGCGCAGGAACTTCCGGGCCAGAAGCTGCTTCAGTATCTTGACGAGGACGGCAACAGGCATCCGGTCGGTTCGGGCGACGTCAACCGCTATATCCGCGACGCGGCCGACGCGGATTTCAGCTCGAAGCATTTCCGAACCTGGGGCGGCACCATCCACGCCGCGTCGCTGTTTGCACAAGCCGAGCGTCCGGAAAGCCAGGCGCAGATGAAGCGGGTCATGAACGGGATCATCGACAGGGTCGCCGAGCGCCTCGGCAACACGCGTGCCATCTGCCGCAAATGCTACATCCACCCGCTGGTCTTCGAAGCATGGGCAAACGGCCGGCTGCTCAGCGAAATGGCGGAGGCAAGCAAGCGAAAACGCCTGATACCCGGTCTCGACGAAGAGGAGACGCTGGTGTTGCGATGGCTTGAGACGCGCGGCGCCTGACCAGTGGCACGGGTGGACGGGCAAGCCCGTGTGATCGCTCAATATTTTTTTATCGACGTTGTGTCGGGAAGGGCCCTACTGTCGCGTCCTTTGATACGGAAAGGATTTGCCATGCTCTACGCCATCCTCTGCTACGCCTCCGAAGACGTCGTCTGCTCCTGGAGCAAGGAACAGGACGACGAGGTCATGGCAAAGCTATTGGGCGTGCAGGAAAAATACGCCCAGGCCGGGCGGCTTGGGCCCGTCGCGCGTCTCTTGCCGACCACCGCCGCGACGACGTTGCGCACGGTCAAGGGCGAGCCGGTCGTCATCGACGGCCCGTTCGCCGAAACCAAGGAACAGTTCCTCGGCTTCTATACGCTCGAATGCGCCGACCTCGACGAGGCCGTCGACTTCGCGCGCGAGCTTTCCCAGGTCAATCCAAGCGGCGGCTCCTACGAGATACGCCCGGTTTCCCTCTTCAATCCGGCCAGAGTACCCGCATGACCGAGCTTGCCTGGATAAGCACCGCGATCAGCACCGCCCGTCCGCAGGCGATGGGTGCGCTGCTGCGCTACTTCCGCGATCTCGACGCCGCGGAAGAAGCTTTCCAGGATGCGTGCCTGAGGGCGCTGAAGAACTGGCCGAAGAACGGCCCGCCGCGCGATCCCGCCGCCTGGCTGATCTTCGTCGGCCGCAACAGCGGCATCGACGCGGTCCGCAAGCGGTCCAAGCAGGCGCCGCTGCCGGAAGAGGACCAGATCTCCGACCTGGAGGATACCGAAAGCGATATCGCCGAGCGTCTCGACGGCGCCCACTATCGCGACGACATCCTGCGGCTCCTGTTCATCTGCTGCCATCCGGACCTGCCGGCGACGCAGCAGATCGCGGTGGCATTGCGCATCGTCTCCGGCCTTACCGTCAAACAGATCGCGCGCGCCTTCCTGGTCGGCGAAAGCGCCATGGAGCAGCGCATCACCCGCGCCAAGGCGCGCATCGCGGATGCCGGCGTGCCTTTCGAGACGCCGGGCGCCGTCGAGCGCTCGGAACGGCTCGCGGCGGTGGCCGCCATGGTCTACCTGATCTTCAACGAGGGCTATTCGACCAACAGCGGCGAGGCGCCGGCGCGCGCGCCGCTCTGCGAGGAGGCGATCCGGCTGGCGCGGCTCTTGCTTCGGCTGTTCCAGACCGAGCCTGAAATCATGGGGCTGACGGCACTGCTCCTGCTGCAGCATGCGCGGGCGCCGGCACGCTTCGACGTCAGTGGCGAGATCGTCCTGCTGGAGGACCAGGACCGCAGTCTCTGGAGCCGCAAGATGATCGACGAGGGCCTGGCGCTGGTCGACAAGGCGCTGCGCCACCAGAAGCCCGGCCCCTACCAGGTGCAAGCGGCGATCGCCGCGCTGCATGCGCGGGCGGTGAAGCCCGAAGACACCGACTGGACCGAGATCGACCTGGTCTACAGCCTGCTCGAGCGCATGCAGCCGTCGCCGGTGGTGACGCTCAATCGCGCCGTAGCGGTGTCCAAGGTGCGCGGCCCCGAGGCGGCGCTCGCCATGATCGAGCCGCTGGAGGATAGGCTGTCCGGCTATTTCCACTTCTTCGGCCTCAAGGGCGGCCTGCTGATGCAACTCGACCGCGGCGATGAGGCGCGCGTTGCGTTCGACCGGGCGATCGCGCTTGCCAACACAGCCGCCGAGGCGGCCCATATCCGCATGCATATCGACCGCCTGATGAAGGAAGGCGCCGAGCGGGCCGCGCAAAAGGCGCGCTGAGCGGCCGTCTCGAAAGTCTGGCCCAACCCTGCGGTCCGGGCTTAGACCATGCCGGGGTGGCGGTTTTTCCCCGAAACGAGTAATGCCACGCCATGAAAGCGCTCCGACGGGCCCGACGGTACGGACAGGGTGGCGCATGGCTTTGCCCCGTTGCCTTGCGACGGGATCTGAAAGGGACAAAAATGACGATAGCGAAGGAAACGGCCGCACTTCTGGAGAAGCTCGGTGTCGCCAAGGACGCGCTTTCCGGCGGCGACCTGATCGTGCGTAGCCCGGTGACCGGCGAGCGGATCGCAGCGCTGAAGACGATCTTGCCGGGCGATGCGGCCAAAACCATCGACGCCGCCCACAAGGCGTTCCAGGCCTGGCGGCTGGTGCCGGGACCGAAGCGCGGCGAGTTGGTTCGCCTGCTTGGCGAGGAACTGCGCGCCCACAAGGCCGAGCTTGGCCGGCTGGTTTCGATCGAGGTCGGCAAGATCCCGTCCGAAGGGCTCGGCGAGGTGCAGGAGATGATCGACATCTGCGATTTCGCCGTCGGCCTTTCCAGGCAGTTGTATGGCCTGACCATCGCCACCGAACGCCCCGGCCACCGCATGATGGAGACCTGGCATCCGCTGGGCGTCGTCGGCGTCATTTCGGCCTTCAATTTTCCGGTCGCGGTATGGTCGTGGAATGCAGCCCTTGCGCTGGTCTGCGGCGACGCCGTTGTGTGGAAGCCGTCGGAAAAGACGCCGCTGACCGCGCTTGCCTGCGAGGCGATCTTCAAGCGCGCGGTCGAGCGCTTCGGCAATGATGCGCCCGCAGGGCTGGCGCCGGTGCTGATCGGCGACCGCGCCGTCGGCGAGATCCTGGTCGACCACCCGAAGGTGCCGCTGGTCTCGGCCACCGGCTCGACCCGCATGGGTCGCGACGTCGGTCCGCGGCTGGCCAAGCGCTTCGCGCGCGCGGTGCTGGAGCTCGGCGGCAACAATGCCGGCATTGTCTGCCCGACCGCCGATCTCGACATGGCGCTGCGGGCCATCGCGTTTGGCGCCATGGGCACGGCCGGCCAGCGCTGCACGACGCTGCGGCGCCTGTTCGTGCACGAGAGCGTCTACGACGCGCTGCTGCCGCGTCTCAAGAAGGCCTATCAGAGCGTCTCGGTCGGCAATCCGCTGGAAACGTCTTCGCTGGTCGGTCCGCTGATCGACAAGGCCGCCTTCGACAACATGCAGAAGGCGCTGCAGGAAGCCACCGCCCATGGCGGCAAGGTTACCGGCGGTTCGCGGGTCGAGAACGGCCATCCGGATGCCTATTACGTGCACCCGGCGCTGGTCGAGATGCCCAAGCAGGTCGCGCCGGTGACGGAAGAAACCTTCGCGCCGATCCTTTATGTGATGAAGTACTCCGACTTCGATGCCGTGCTCGACGAGCATAACGCGGTCGGCGCGGGACTGTCGTCGTCGATCTTCACCCGCGACCTGCAGGAGTCCGAGCGCTTCCTAGGCGTTGATGGTTCGGATTGCGGCATCGCCAATGTCAACATCGGCACCTCCGGCGCCGAGATCGGCGGCGCGTTCGGTGGCGAGAAGGAGACCGGCGGCGGCCGCGAGAGCGGCTCGGATGCCTGGAAGGCCTATATGCGGCGTGCCACCAACACGGTGAACTACTCCAAGGCGCTGCCGCTTGCCCAGGGCGTCTCGTTCGACATCGACTGAGGATCGCAGGCGCCGCTCATGGCGGCGCCTGTCCTGCACGATCAGGCCACGCAGGTCGACAGCGCGCATGGCGGCCGCGACGCCGGACACTTTCTGACGTTTGCCGGTGAGATCGCGGGTTGTGCGGAGGGCAGAACGTTCAGCCTCTTTCCGGTGCCGGAAAACAGACCTCGAAGGCCGCATCGACAACGGCGAGCTTGGCCGCCTGGACGGCCATGTATTCGTGGTAGAATTCCTTCGAAACCCACATCAGGGAATGGCCGCGCTGGCCGGCCCAGCCGATGCTGCCGAGTTCCTCGGCGTCATGCAGCTTGCGCGCGAGATGGGTGCGCGACAGCTTAAGCCATCGGGCGAACTCTGCGATCGAGACCACGCTTGTCGGGATCTTGTCCAGTCCGGCATTCTCTGGATCGATGCCGGACATCAGCCAGTCCATGACGATGCCGCCATTGTTGAGCCAGATGAACAGCGAGAAGGTCTGCTCGGGCTCACGCACCGGCGCTGAAGACAACAGACCGTCCGCGATAAGCGGCTGCAATCTGGCCAGCATTTCGGGCCGGTCGAGGAAGGTGGCCAGCCGGTTGCCGCCGTCGATCATATCCAGCGTCCTGAGATGGGCGAGGACCCAGCCCGTGAATGTCTTGATGGTGGCTGCCGTGGGCTGCATGGGATGGGCGCGCGCATCTTCGCTTGTCGGCAGATATTCGGCGATGTTGTAATGCAACATCTCCTTGATGAAGGCTTCCGCCGTGTTGCGGCTGGCTACCGAATTCTGGCGTATCACCTTGAGGAAGCGCGCCAAGGTCAGCGCGGTGTGATGGTCGTTCGGATTCCGCCTGAAATGCAGGGCAAGGCCGACATGGCCCATCAGCCAGCGTTGCTGCGTGGCGAAGATCGCGGCCAGCCGAGGGCTCGTTTCGTAGATCTGGATAAGCGCCCGTGACTGCTCCTGGACACCACGGTGCACAGCCGGATGGCCGGCAATGTCTTCGGCTTTCAGCGCCATCCTGCTCCTGCTCCGATTCAGCCCTCCGAACCGTGAAACATGAAGCACATTTCCAGCCTTCATCGTTGGTGTCCAGTATTGCGCTCCCCGTACCAAAGTAGGGCGGCCTGCATGCAGGCCGAGGCCATTTCCTCGCTAACTCTTTGCAAACGTTCGCAAAACTCCTCCCAACGATAGTCAGCCCGGCAGCCGCCGGCCGAATTGACGCACGCAAGGGGCAAGCACAGGCTTCGCGCCATCCGGGCCGGGGTGAGCGCGCGTTCCAGGCCAAGATTGAAACAAGCAACGGCATCGGCCGGCTCGCGCAGGTTGTCAGGACTCGAGGGCCTGCCGCAGCGCCGGACCGCTCCTGACGCGCAGGTCGAGATCAGCCTCGATATGGTCGATGTGGTGCAGCATCAGCGCGCTGGCGCGTTCGGCGTTGCCGTTCTCCAGCGCGTCCAGGATCTGCAGATGCTCGTTGTGGCCGCAGCTCGAAATGCCGGAGCGGCCATAGAGCGCGATCACCAGCGAGGAGCGCGCGACCAGCTCTTCCATAAAGCGCTGCAGGATGACATTGCCGGCCACGGAAGCCAACAGCAGATGGAAATCGCCGGAGGCCTTGATCTCGGAGCGCCTTGCGCTCGGCCCGCGCTCGGCGATAAAGCGGCCCTCTTCCTCGAGCTGTGCCTTGAAGGCGGCAACGTCAGCCGGTGTGATGCGCCCGGCGGCGGCGACCGCGATGCCGGGCTCGATCAGCCGGCGCGAGGCAAAGACCTGGCGCGCCTCTTCCGGCGAGGGATTGGCGACGAAGGCGCCGCGATTGCGCTCGGTGCGCACCAAGCCTTCGAAGGAGAGCATCTGCAGCGCCGCGCGTGCGACGGTGCGGCTGACATCGAATAGGGTGCCGACCTCGCCTTCGGACAGTTTGGTTCCGGGCGCAAGCCGGCGGTCGACGATGGCGTCCCGCAACTGGTCGCGGATCGCCTGGGCGCGATCCTCGTTGGCGTTGTCGACGGCTGGGAAGGTCTGGTCGGCGATGTTCATGGCGGCAAGGTCCTCAGCTCTTGTAGCCTGAATCGGGCCGCCTGCACGAGAGCCAAATTGAACGCAATAGTAGAAAAGATTGCATACGATTTCTGCTGACATCGCCGACAATCGCCCATAATTTGTGCATCGCACACGAGTGCTGCTTTGCTGGGCGCGAGGCCGGATCGACAATTTGCTCGAGGATTCAAACGCTTGAGGGTGGCGGCGGGCAACTGGCATGCATGATGCTTTGGTTAATCCGAGCCAAGAGGAGCCCGGATGTCCAAAGCCGCCGAAATCGACATCGTGTCCGTTTCGAAAGTCTATGGCGCGACCACCGCCGTCGAGGACATCAGCCTCAAGATTCCGGCCGGCACCTATTGCTGCCTGCTCGGTCCTTCCGGCTGCGGCAAGACCTCGACGCTGCGCATGATCGCCGGGCATGAGAGCATCTCGAGCGGCGACGTGCGGCTCGGCAACACCGTCGTCACCGACCTGCCGCCTGCCAAGCGCGGCACAGCCATGATGTTCCAGTCCTATGCGCTGTTTCCGCATCTCGACCTCGTCGACAATGTCGCCTTTAGCCTGAAGATGAAGGGTGTCGGCAAGGAGGAGCGCCGCTCCAAGGCGCTCGACATGCTGAAGCTGATGCAGATGGAAGCCTATGCAAGCCGCCGCCCGGCGCAGCTTTCAGGCGGGCAGCAGCAGCGCGTGGCGCTGGCCCGCGCATTGATCACCGATCCCGAGGCGCTGCTGCTCGACGAGCCGCTTTCGGCGCTCGATCCGTTCCTCAAGATACGCATGCGGGCGGAGCTGAAGAAGCTGCAGACCTCGCTCGCCATCACCTTCGTTCACGTCACCCACAGCCAGGAGGAGGCAATGGCGCTGGCCGACCTGATCGTGGTGATGAACAATGGCCGCATCGAGCAGGCGGCGCCGCCGCGCACCGTATTCGAACGGCCGGCGACCGCTTTCGTCGCCCGCTTCATGGGCGACCACAATGTCGTGTCCGGCCGCGTCAGCGGCAGCAGCGACGGCATGGTTCTCTTTGAGGTGCCGGGCGGCGTCTCGCTCGCCGCGAGCGGGCAGGGCCGCGAGCCCGGCGAGCCGATCGACATCGCCATCCGCACCGACCATGTGCGCATCGGCGAGGCGCCGGCGGCGGGGCTCGGCTTCAGCGGCATCGTTTCCAACATCGAGTATCGCGGCGCAACCGTGAAGCTCTCGGTCAACGGCGCTGGCATCGAGGAGTTCACAGTCATCCTCGACGACGAGGGCTTTTTTGCCAGGCCGGTCGCCGTCGGCGACGCG
Organism: Mesorhizobium sp. M4A.F.Ca.ET.050.02.1.1; assembly: GCF_003997725.1. NCBI lineage: Bacteria > Pseudomonadati > Pseudomonadota > Alphaproteobacteria > Hyphomicrobiales > Phyllobacteriaceae > Mesorhizobium > Mesorhizobium sp. M4A.F.Ca.ET.050.02.1.1. Next base: position 17,156 of record NZ_RZSG01000020.1, on the reverse strand, counting down.
GTGCCGATCGCCTGGGACGCCGAGGATGCGATCATCCTCGGTCGTCTCGATTCCTGAACCATCACAACCAAACCAAAAGGGGAACTGACAATGACCAACACAACCGACAAGAAGACAGGCATTTCCCGCCGCTCGCTGCTCAAGACGGGCGCAGCGGCGGTCGGCCTTGCCGCCGGCTCCGGCGTCATCACCGGCTTCCCGACCATCTGGGCGCAGTCGAACATCACGCTGCGCCAGTTCGGTACCGGCGTGTCTAACCTCAATGCCATCGCCGAAAAGTGTAAGGCGGATCTCGGCATCACGCTGGAGATGACGGCGACCGATTCCGATGCCGCCGCGCAGCGCGCGGTGACACAGCCCGACAGCTACGACATCGCAGACATCGAATACTGGATCGCCAAGAAGGTATATCCGACCGGCGTCATGCAGCCGATGGACGTCAAGAAGCTGAAATATTACGACAAGATCGTGCCGCTGTTCATCACCGGCAAGCTGACGCCCGACAGCGTGATCGCGCAAGGCACGGCACCACACACGGTCGGCTTCGTGGAGGCGCAGGATTCCAAGGCCTTCGCCAAGGAACCGACCCAGTGGATGACGATGGTTCCGACCATCTACAATGCCGACACGCTGGGCATCCGCCCCGACCTCGTCGGCCGCGACATCACCACCTGGGCCGACATCATGGATCCGGCTTTCAAGGGCAAGGCCGCCATCCTCAACATCCCGTCGATCGGCATCATGGATGCGGCCATGATCATGGAAGCCATGGGCAACATCAAATATGCAGACAAGGGCAACATGACCAAGGAGGAGATCGACAAGACGATCGATTTCCTGATCAAGGCCAAGCAGGACGGTCAGTTCCGCGCCTTCTGGAAATCCTTCGACGAGAGCGTCAACCTGATGGCGTCCGGCGAAGTGGTGATCCAGTCGATGTGGTCGCCGGCGGTGGCAGCGGTGCGCTCCAAGGGCATCGCCTGCAAATATCAGCCGCTCAAGGAAGGCTATCGCTCGTGGGGCGGCGGCCTCGGCCTCGCGGCGCATCTCAAGGGCGCCGAGCTCGACGCGGCCTATGAATACATCAACTGGTACCTGTCCGGTTGGGTCGGCGCCTATCTCAACCGCCAGGGCTACTATTCCGCCGCCATGGACACGGCCAAGCAGTTCATGTCCGAGGATGAATGGGGCTTCTGGGTCGAGGGCAAGCCGGCAAAGGGCGACATCGTCGCGCCGGACGGCAAGGTGATGGAGAAGGCTGGCGCGGTGCGTGACGGCGGTTCCTTCGTCGAGCGCATGGGCAAGGTTGCCTGCTGGAACTCGGTGATGGACGAGGACCGCTACATGGTGAAGCGCTGGAACGAGTTCATCGCGGCGTGATGCACTGATCGCGGATGACGGCGGCGACGCCGCCGTCATCCGCAAACACAACCGCTCGTCGGATATCACGCATGACAGTCGCGCTCGAACGCCCTGCAATGGCCGCGGCCAAGCCCGCCAGGCGCCGCCGGTTCTCGATCGGCGTGATCGCGCCCTATCTGCAGGCGACGCCGCTCGCGCTGATCCTCGGCGCGTTCCTGCTGCTGCCGATCCTGATGATCGTCGTCGTCAGCTTCTGGGACTACGACTTCGCGGCGATGTATCCGGATTTCCTGACGACCAACTATTCCGACGTGCTCGGTTCCTGGGTCACCTGGAAGACCTATCTCAACACGCTGAAATACACTGCCATCGTCTGGGCGTTGACGCTCTTCATCGGCTTCTGGGTCGCCTATTTCCTCGCCTTCCACATCCGCACCACGGCCATGCAGATGGTGCTGTTCCTGGTCTGCACCGTGCCGTTCCTGACCTCCAACATCATCCGCATGATCTCGTGGATTCCGGTGCTCGGCCGCAACGGCCTGGTCAACTCGACGCTGGTGCATCTGGGGCTGGTACCGAGGCCGATCGAATGGCTGCTCTATTCCGAATTCGCCGTCGTGCTCGCCATGGTGCATCTCTACACGCTGTTCATGGTGACGCCGATCTTCAACACGCTGATGCGCATCGACCGCTCGCTGTTCGAGGCCGCGCGCGACGCCGGCGCTTCCGGCTGGCAGATCCTGTGGAATGTCGTCATCCCACTCGCGAAGCCCGGCATGGCGATCGGCACCATCTTTGTCGTCACGCTTGTGATGGCCGATTTTTCCACCGTGCAGGTGATGTCGGGCGGACAGAGCGCCTCCGTCGCGCTGATGATGAAGAACCAGATGTCGCTTCTGCAATATCCGGCCGCCGCCGCCAACGCGGTCGTGCTTCTGGTGCTGGTGCTCCTGATGGTCGCCGGCATCCTGCGCATCGTCGACATCCGCAAGGAGCTCTGAGGCGATGAACCGCGAGAAGCGCACTCTCGAATTCTACGGGCTGGCGGCCTTCTTCGCTCTGTTCGTGCTGTTCCTCTACGGGCCGCTGTCGGCGATCCTGATCCTGTCCTTCCAGGGTGAGAATGGCGGCCTGACCTTTCCGCTCAACGGCGTCTCGCTGCACTGGTTCGCCAACCTGTTCGAGAAGCAGGCGGTGGGCGATTTCGGCGGCAGCTTCAGGCGTTCGCTGGCGCTCGGCCTGATGGTGATGGCGGTGACCGTCATCGTCTCACTGCTCGCCGGGCTTGCCTTCCGCCGCAAGTTCCGCGGCGCCACGGCGCTGTTCTATCTCGCCGTCGCCAGCCTGGTCGTGCCGTCGATCATCATCAGCCTCGGCATCGGTGTCGTCTTCCAGCAGATCGGCTTTCGTCCGGCCTGGTACACCTCGGCCTTCGGCGCGCATCTGACCTGGACCTTGCCCTTCGGCGTGCTGATCATGTTCGCCGTCTTCAACCGGTTCTCGCCGGCCTATGAGGAGGCCGCTCGCGACCTTGGCGCCACCGCCTGGCAGACCTTCGCGCATGTGGTTCTGCCGATGATCGCGCCCAGCCTGATCGGCGTCGGCCTGTTTGGCTTCACACTCTCCTATGACGAGTTCGCCCGCACGCTGATGACGTCGGGCACCTTCAACACGCTGCCGCTCGAGATCTATGGCATGACGACGAATGTAACGACGCCGGTGCTCTATGCGCTTGGCACGGTGACGACCGTGTTCTCTTTCCTGGTGATCCTGCTGACGCTCGGCGCGATCGTCTATGTCGGCCGCCGCCGGGCGCGAGCCTGAACGGAGCCAACGTGCAGATTCTCGTGGTGAACCCGAACACGACCGCCAGCATGACCGAAACCGTCGCAGCGGCCGCCCGCTCCGTTGCCAGCGCCTCGACGGAGATCTTCGCCGTCACTTCGTCGATGGGGCCTGTGTCTATAGAGGGCTATTATGACGAGGCACTTGCGGTGCCCGGCCTGCTGGTCGAGATCGCCGCCGGCGAGCGCGCCGGCGCGCAGGCGGCGATCATCGCCTGTTTTGACGACACCGGACTGGACGCGGCGCGCGCCATGGCGAACATCCCGGTCATCGGCATCTGTGAGGCGGCGCTCAGCCTCGCCTCCTTCATTGCTCAGCGCTTCAGCGTGGTGACCACCACCGAACGCTCACGCGTGCCGGTCGAGGAGTTGGTGCGGCGCTACGGCATGGCCGCGCGGGCCCGCGTGCGCGCCGCCGACATTCCGGTCCTGGCGCTGGAAGACCCGGCATCAGGCGCCATCGTCAAGCTGCGTGACGAGATCGCGCGTGCGATCGAGCGGGATCGCGCCGAGGCGATCGTACTCGGTTGCGCCGGCATGGCCGACCTTGCGGCCGAGTTGCAGCGGGACTTCGGCCTGCCGGTCATCGACGGCGTCGGCGCCGCGATCAAGCAAGCCGAGGCGCTGATTGCGCTTGGCCTGTCAACATCCAAACGCGGCGCCTATGCAAACCCGCTGGCAAAGCCCTATCGTGGCGTTCTGAAATCCTTCGCCCCGGGTGACGTCGCCGCCGAGTGATACGATGCCGAGAACAATCCGCTTGCTCGCCTCACAAGAGGTGGAAATGCTTGTCGACTGGGCCGCGGGCGAAGGCTGGAATCCAGGCTTTGGCGATGCCGCCGTGTTCCAGGCGGCAGATCCCGAAGGTTTCATCGGCGCCTTCGTCGACGGCGGGATGGTGGCCGGCATCTCGGCGGTTGCCTATGGCGACCGCTTCGGCTTCATCGGCCTCTATATCTGCCGTCCCGACCGGCGCGGCGAGGGGCATGGCAGGGCGGTCTGGGACGCCGGCATGGCGCGGCTCGGCAATCGCACGATCGGCCTCGACGGTGTCGTCGAGCAGCAGCCCAACTACCGGCGCATGGGATTTCAGCCCGTCTACGAGACGCTCCGCTACAGCGGCCATGCCGTGGGTCTGCCCGGGGGCGGCGACATCCGGCCACCGACGCCCGATCGGCTTGCCGACGTCCTCGCCTATGACCGCGGCTGTTTCCCGGCGCCACGGCCGGCTTTTCTCGAAGGATGGCTGCAGCCGCCGCGCGTTGCCTTGCTGGCCATGAAAGCCGGCCGGATTTGCGGCTACGGCGTGGCGCGTCAGTGCCGGGAAGGTTTCAAGGTCGGGCCGCTGTTCGCCGACGATACCGAGACCGCGCTGCGGCTGCTGGCTGCGCTGGCCGACATGATGAGGGGCACGCTGCACATCGACGTGCCGGTGGCCAATGCGGATTTCACCGCAGCGCTTCGGGCCGCCGGCCTGTCGCCCGGCTTCAGCACGACCCGGATGTATCGGGGAGGCGTGCCGGCAAACGCGCAAGCCAGGGTCTTCGGCATAACCACGCTCGAGCTGGGCTGACGCGGGGCGGCCGCTATCGCCGCGCCGAGCGCCGCAGCGCCTGGGGCGGCTGGCCGAAGCCGCGCATGAAGGCGCGGCGCATGCGGCCGGGATCGCCGAAACCGGTGGCGGCGGCGATGCGATCGAGAGAGGCGGAGCTGGTCTCCACCGCGGTTCGGGCGGTTTCCAGGCGCAGCCGCTCCACGGCCTTGGCAGGCGTAGTTCCCGTTTCTCCAGTGAAGGCACGGGCGAAGTGGCGCGGGCTCATGGCTGCGCGGTCGGCGAGAACCTCGACCGTCAGCGGCTCGGCGAGATGGTCCCGCATCCACTCAATCAAATCGGCGAAGCGGCCGGTGCGGCCGCCGAGCTCCACCAGCGAGGAAAACTGCGACTGGCCGGACCTGCGCTGGTGGACGACAAGCTGCTGCGCCGTGCGGCGCGCGACATCCTGGCCGAGATCGTCCTCGATGAGGGCGAGCGCGAGGTCGATGCCGGCGGAAATGCCGGCCGAGGTCCAGACATCGCCATCGTGAACGAAGATGCGGTCCGCATCGACGCTGATCCTCGGATAGCGGCGGGCGAAATCGTCCGTGCTTGCCCAATGCGTGGTGGCGCGGCGGCCGTTGAGCAGCCCCGCTTCCGCGAGCAGGTAGGCGCCCGAGCAGACGCTGGCGATCCGCCGCGCGCCGACGCGCTTCAGCCAGGCGGCGATCTGTTCGGCGGCAGCCAGGGAGCGCACGATCTCGCCGCCGGAAATGATGACCGTGTCGAAGCGCCCGTCGCGCAGAGGCGCCGTGGTGAGGCGGACGCCCGACGAGCTTTCGACCTCGCCGCCGCCCGGAGCCAGCATCGCCAGCTCGTAGCTTCCGGGGGCGAAACGCCCGGCGATCTCGAAGGCGGCCGTCGGCCCCGCGGCATCGAGCAACTGGAAGCCCGGGTGGATAACGATCGCGACTGTCCGTTGCATGGCAGTTTTCGCACGATTTATGTCATTTCGGCCAAAGCCTAGCGCCTTTACACTTTCGGTCAACCTCTTCGGTCGAGCAGAGGATCCACCATGCGCTTGCGGACTGTCTTGTGGGGCGGGCTGGGTATCTTTGTGCTTTTCCTGGCTCTCGGCGCGGGATGGCTGTTGTCGCTGCCGCCGACACCCGAAGCCATCGCCGCGCCGGCGATCGGCCGGCAAGAGGCGGACGCCACGATAGCGGCGCTGGGGCCGAAGCGGCAGCGGCCGCTGGTCGCCATCATCGGCATCAATGACGCCACCGAAACCACCGACTATCTGATGCCCTACGGCATCCTGAAGCGCGCCGATGTGGCCGATGTGATGACGGTGGAGCCGGACGCGACGGTGGCGGCGTTCGATGCGCGGCATCCGCAAGGCGCCGACTACGTCATCGTTCCGGCGATGAGCCGCGACGACGATCCTGCGGTGCTTGAATGGATAAGGCGCCAGTCGGCCAAGGGCGCCATCGTCATCGGCATCTGCGCCGGAGCCAAGGTCGTCGGCGCCAGCGGGTTGCTCGACGGCAAGCGGGCGACCACGCATTGGTACTCCGTGGGCGGGCTTCGCGATCGGCATCCCTCGATCCGCTATGTCGCCGACCGGCGCTTCGTGGTCGACCAGGGTGTGGCGACGACGACCGGGATCACTGCGTCGATGCCGATGATGCTGACCCTGATTGAGGCCATTGCCGGCAGGCAGAAGGCCGAAGCCGTCGCGACTGAGCTTGGACTGACCGGCTGGGATGCGCGCCATGCCAGCGCCGCCTTCAAGTTCACGCGCCCCTTCGCGTTGACGGCGATTCGCAGCACGCTTGCCTTCTGGGATCACGAGCAAATGGGTCTGGAACTGACGCCGGGCATGGACGAGGTGTCGCTCGCCCTTGTCGCGGATGCGTGGTCGCGCACCTACCGTTCGCGCGCCGTGACGGTTTCCGGGACGAATGAAGCCATCACGAGCCGCAACGGCATACGCTTCCTGCCCGACCAGGTGGCCGCCTCTTGGCCTTCGGAACGGCGGATCGCCAGCTTCGAGCATCAGCCACCGGTCGAGGCGCTGGACCAGACGCTGCGGAACATCGCCGACCGCTACGGCACCGGCACGAAGGATTTCGTCGCCATGCAGCTCGAATATCCGAAGCAGGGAGCTTCGCAATAAAGGCGCTGGCGCCATGGTCAAAGCCTCGGACTTCGAACAGCCGCCGGCGGCGACGCGGAAGGGCCGTGGCGCTTCGGCCTGGCAAGCCGTGGCCCGTACGGGATGCCGTGTCCTTGCGTGACCAAAAGCCGATGGTTGTGCAAGGTTGTATTTCAGAAACGACTACAGAATTACCTTTTAAGGCGCAGAGATTGTTAATTTTTGCCAAGTAGCATAAGTACGAACGTGAAGCTATCCAGCTAGTTTGGTAGTATTCCCGAGTCGATTATGGATGGCGCACTTCCCTCCGATCTCAGCTGTCGACCAATTCGCGAGGGCGATTGGGATGGCGTGATCGGCTGCCTCCGCAGGGGCTTTCCGATGCGTCGCCGCAGGTACTGGGAACATGCGCTGACCCGTCTGTCGCAACGGCCCGCGATCGACGACTGTCCGCGATACGGTTTCGCCCTGGAGAGTTCCGGCCGGATCGTCGGGGTCGTGCTCACCCTCTATTCCCGCTACCCGGGCCGGGAGGGCGATGAAATCCGCTGCAACATCTCAAGCTGGTCGGTGGATAAGGCATTCCGCCCCTATGCCATGAAGCTGATCTGGCCGGTGCTCAGGCGACGGGATGTGACCTACACCAACATTTCGCCGGCGCCTTCGACGTTGAATGCCAACAAGGCGCTCGGCTTTCGCCTCTTCGCCAGCGGCCAGTTCGCCTTCCTGCCGGCCTTGAGTTCGGCGCAGCCGTCATGCCGCGTGCTCGAGGTCCGCTCCGACCTCGCCGAAATGGCGATGCTGTCGGACAGCGAGAGATCCATCCTCGAGGATCATGCCGCGCTGGGCTGCCTGTCATTCGTCTGCATTCGCGACGGGGCGGCATACCCGCTGGTGCTGATGCCGCGCCGCATCCTGCACGGCCTGATCCCGTGCGCCCAAATCGTTTATTGCCGTTCGCTCGCGGATCTGAGCCGCGGCGCCGGCGCGCTGGGACGCTTTCTCCTGCGACACGGAATCCTGCTCTGCCTAGCCGATGCGAACGGGCCGATCGCAGGCCTGTTCGGCCGCTACTTCGCGAACAAGGGGCTGAAATATTTCAAAGGGCCGAAACCGCCTTCGCCCGGTGACCTGACATTCACCGAACTGGTGATATTCGGCCCCTGAACCAGAGGGCGACGACAGGTCAGCAGCGCCGTCTTTCGTCGGCATTGCCTTTGTGCTCCCGAAAGTTCAGTCCTGCGGCCTGGCCCTTGCCGCCGCTACCTCGCGCCAGTGCGTTCCGAGCGAGACACCGACGAGCAGCAGGCAGAAGCTGAGCGCGAGCGGAGAGTAGAACGCCTCTTCCTGCAGCACGGCATTGGCCGAGATGGTGACGATGCCGACAAAGGCAAACAGGAAATCCGGGTCGCCGGTCTCGATCAGCTGCCGCCGGGCGGCCACGGCGAGCGCCGCCAGGAAGCCGAAGAAGATGAAGCTGCCCACGCCCATCTGGTAGAGCATGACGCCGACGGCGCTCTCGACGGGAACCGAGGCGACGCCCTCGGCCTGGGCGGTCGCCCAGCTGAGATTGAGGCTGGTGCTCGACAAATTGCCGCCAAATCCCAATCCTTGCCCAAGCGGGTTGGCCAGGAAGTCGCGCAAACCGGCGGTCAGGCCAAGCACGTGGTAGTCGCCATGCGTGGCGCCATAGGCGATCGCGGCCGTCGTCCAGGCTGCTGCCAGAGCCAGGGCGACCGCGAGCGTCAGGCGGGCGCGGGGAGGGCGGTAGATGATGCGCATGGCGAGTGCGATGAGCAAAAGGAACGTGGCGCCCTTGGAGCCGATGACCAGAAGCAGCGGTAGGGCGGCGATGGGCAGCAGCCAGCGGCCCCTGAACAGGAGCCAGGCCGAGATGATGCTGAGCGCGTAGGCGTAGCTGATCGAATGGAAATTCGGGCCGCCGATGCGGAAGACACTGGGCAGGATGTCGTTGAAGAACGGCGTGTTGAAGAAGGTCGTCGTCATCACGTCCTGCAGGCCACGGAAAACGAAGCCCGTTTCCTTGAGCGACTTCTCCCAGACGCCGGTCTCGATTTGCCGGGCGATGTTGCGCTGGATGTAGAGGTCGCCATGGAACAGGCTGAGGAAATCCATCGTGAAGGTCAGCTCCACATAGCCGTAGATGACGGCGCCGGCGCCGAGCCAGAACATGCTCTTGCGCAGGTCGACCGGATAGAGGCTGGCGGCGAGAACCGCGATGTGGAAGCAGGCGAGCGGCGTGATCGTGTTGCGGAAATAAACGACCGCATCCTTGGGCTGGCCGTGCACGATCCCCAAAGCAAGATAGAAACAGATCGTCCCGCACAGAACGATGCTCAGCAGCAGCCAGAAGCGCAATTCGGTCAGGGCGCGCACGCGCTGCTGGAACGACGCGGCAAGGAAGATGCAGAAGGCGGTCATCAGGATGACGAAGTTGGTGCCGCGCAGCGCGTCGAACGTATCGTTGTCGGGGATGTAAGGGGTGTACCAGGTCACCACGAGGTTCTGGTAGAGGAAGGCGCAGATGATCAGGACGGGGACGCCCGCGGGCATGGCGTTGGCCACGATCAGCGTCAGCAGGAAGGTCGCCGCGATGCCGAACGGCGTCCAGACGGCAAAGGCCGAAACCGTCAAGGCAACGAGGGTAAGCGACACGCAGACATGCAGCAGCGCGTCGCCGCGCGGCGCCTCAAAGCTCGACGCGTCCAGGCCGACCGGCGGATATGTCCCGGTGACGCTCATTGCCGGTCGGCCTTGACCGTCGCAGGCATCGGCGCCCGGATGTGCTGAGCCTTGTCCATGTCAGTCCTCGCCGTCGCTGCCCAGCAGGGCGGCGATCATCGAGCTGTCGAACCCTTCCGCGCTCTGCCTGTTGGCGATGAAGCCGAAGCCCTGGTCGAGCTCCCAATGGGACCAGCCGATCTGGTTGGCCTCGGCCGCCCTGCGCACGGCGCGAACCCAGCGCGCGCGGCTGTCGGCATCGACGCAGAAATTGAGCACGCCGAACTCGTTCAGCATGACCGGGCAGTGCTGGGCCGCCGACCAGCGGCCGAGCCCGGCGAAGTCCGACGCAATCCGCGCTTCGCCCCACGGCCTCGACAGTTCCTGCTCCAGAAGGGAGGCAGCCTCCTCGTCGCCCGCCGCCTGGAGTTTGGAGACAAGCGCCCGGACCGGCGGCGAGTCCTTCGTCGCAGGAAAGGGCAGGTTGGCGAGACGGGCGAGCGGCGATCGATCCCAGGTCTCGCATTGATGCGTGAAGGCCATAGGCGCGTAGTAGTGGATGGCGGCGATCTGCCTGTCGTCGGCCAGCGGCGGGGTGTCGCCGATCTCCCAAATGCCCTGGAAGCGCGCCGGCCCCCAGACCATCGCGTGCAGCGGACATTTGGCGCGCAAGGTTGCGGCAAGGTGTTCGCGCAGCGCGAGCCAGTCGCTCCGCTCCATCGGCGGTTCGTTGAGCAGCTCCGGATAGACCGAGTCCTCCGGCAGGTCGGCAATGACGACGCGGAGCGCCGTCCAGGCTTGAACCACGCGTTCGGCCGCGCTTGCCGGATCGCGCTCGAACGCGGCGCGCAGATCACCCGAAGGATGCATGTCCACCAGCACCGCGAAGCCCAGCCCGACAAGCTCGGCCACGCCACGCTGAATGGCGCGTAATGCCGCCCTGTTGCCATCCGCGACGAGATCGCCATTCACCGGCAACCGGATCGTTTCGAACCCAGTTTGACGAAGCTTCTCCAGAACGGCCGGGGTAGGGGCGCTCCCGCCTTCTCGTTCGAACCATCCGGGGAGGTTGAAGCCATGCGAGGGAACGGCGCGCTTGTTCGCCGCCGGCAGCGTGGCGGAGACGGAAAAAGGCAAGGCTGTAAGCAGTGCGCCGCCGGTCAGGGCAAGCGCACGCCGCCGCGACAGCGCCGGCAAAGCCTGCTCCGGCGCCCGCATGGATCAGGTCCTCGCAACGGCGCCGCGGCGCCAGTCGCCGGCCTTCGACGGGACGTCGTGCGGGGTCTTGCCGGGCTGGGCGCTGTCCTGCGCGATCACCAGCGTGGCGCTGCGTTCGACCTGGCCAGCGCCGAGATGCCGCTCGATCAGATCGGCGGCGTCGGATGCCCTTTCGGACCGGTTCAACGCGAACAGCGTGAGATCGGCCTTGGCAAAAAGCTCCGGGTCCCAACCTTCTTCGCCAAGCGATGGGGCGACCACGAGCACGAAATCGAAGGCGTTGCCGGCTTCGGCAAGAATGCTGCGCAAGCTGTTGCGATCGCGCGATTGCTGACCCTGTCCGGCCGCCCCACCGGCTGCAACCGTACGCAGGCCGCTGGCGCCGTCGATGAACAGGCCGGAGCCGTACCCGGCGCGATGCGGCAGGTCTCCGACTTCAACCACGAGCACATTCTGTTCGGCTCGCTGCAGGCCGATCCCGACCATCGCGCCGGCGAGCCGTGCCTCGGCGCTGCTTTGCATCGAGGACACCAGCAACACAAAGGGTTTGGGGTGGTCGCTCAGGCGTCCGAGGATCTGCCGCATCAGTCTCAGCACGGCCAGCGACAGTGTTTCGTTGCCGGTCTCGAACAGCGACTTCCTCATCGCCTTGATATTTGCAAGCGCCGCGCCCCCGGCGACCCCGGGCAAGCGGTATTCGCCGAAATCGGCCGGCACGGGCAACGATCGGGGCTTGGCCTGCGGGCCATCCTTGGCTGGATCGACCGCCTGCGGAGCGTCCCGCCATTGGCTCGACGGATCATCCTCCGGCCGACCGACCGGGCCCAGCATCAGCGCGAGGCCGCATCCGGCCATGAGGCCGAGAAAGACGCTCACCGGCAGCAGCAGGGCCGGCTTTGGCCAGGTCGGCTGCAGCGGCGGCGCGGCGGCACCGATGGTGCGTGCCTCGGACGTCTGGACGCCCTGCAACTGCGATGTTTCCTGCGCGCGTTTCAGGAAGTCGTCGAGCACGGTGCGGGCGGCCTGAGCTTTCGAATCGAGTTGCCTTAACTGCACCTGCGCCAGGCTCGAGTCCTGGGACTGCTGGCGCAGGGCTTCGAGCTTGTCCTGCAGCTTTCCGGCATTCTGGACGGCGAGATCGTAATTGGCCTTCAGCTGCTGCCTGATCCGCATCGCCTCACCGGCCATAAGCCGGTTGATGCGGTCCAGTTCGGACCTCAGCCGGCCGATCGCCGGATGGCGCGGCCCGTACATGGTTTCCAGATTTGCGAGCTCGGTGGCGCGCTGGTTGTAATCGTCGCGCAGATTGGCGGCCGCGTTGGAGGAGAGTATTTCCGACAGCTTGGCCAGGCCGGCAGCGGAGGTGCCAGCTGCCAAGGCCTGATTGTATCTGTCCTTGGCCTTGTCGGCATCGCCCTGCGCGGCAATCAGCTGCGTCGTCAGCTGGTCGAGCTGCGATTGCAGCGTGCCGCCATCGGTCGGGTCAACGATCCTGTGCTGCGATTTGAAATCCTCGACCGCGCGCTCGGCGTCGCTGACGTCCTTCTGCAGGCCTTTGATCCTGTCGTTGAGAAGGGAATTCACATCGTCATTGGCGGTTTCCCGCTCGCCGGCCAGGCTCGCCTTGTAACGGTCGACGATGGCGTTGGCGATGCGGGCCGCCTTCTCCGGCGACGGCGAGGTGAAGGAGACGTTGATGACATAGGTCAGCCCTTCGCGCTCGACCGATACCGCCTTCTGGAAACGCTTGAAGGCCGCGTCCTGCGGGGTACCTCCGCCGAACAGGGACATGACGCGCGATATCAGGCCGCGGGACGAGAATTCGGGATCGTTCCGGAGCTTCTGGCTGTCGAAGACGGTGCCCAGCAGGTCCTGCGATTCGATGACGAAGACCTGGCTCGCGATGGCTGCGCTGTCGGCCCCGATGCCCGGAAGGACGTTGTTGAAGTTGGTCGCGCGCGCGTCGCGCGGATCGATCAGGATCGAGGCGGTCGCGGTGTAGCTGGGACTGGTCACGGCAAGGTAGAGCACCGCCAGAAGCAGCGCCGCGCCGGTGAAGGCAAGCACCAGCAGTCGGCGCCCCCAAAGAATGGCCCACAACGGTCCGATATCGAACAATGGCGGAAGAGCGCGATCGTCGATCCTGGCTGGCTTCATTACCTTTCCCCTGCAGAGCCGGCGTACCGACGCCACTCTACACGGTCCAGTATTCAGGATTAACGTTAGCCTTTCGTTAAGGTTACTGAGGTGCTTACGCGATTCATTTCGCGGTAACAGTAACCATGCAGAGCGTTCGCGCTGGCGCAATTGCCGGCTTTTGCTCTATTCAGGGGCAGGTTTCAGCGTCGGCTCGCCTGCCGCGGGGGTTAGGCCAGTTGATTGCTACAGGGGCCGACGTTGAGTGAGAATCAAGCCGATCGCGACGCCGTGGCCGGGAGCGCCAGCCCCGGGGCCGGCATGCGCATGCCCATCGTGGCGCTCGCCAAGAGCGGCGCGGTGGCCGGCATCATCAAGCTTGCCAGCGCGGGCCTGTCCTTCCTGATGTTCGTGGCCGTCGCCATGGTGATGGACGGACGGCAGTTCGGCCTTTACAGCGCGACCTATGCCGGCGCCAGCCTGGTGTCCTTCTTCGCCTCGGTCGGACAGCAGAGCACCGTGCTCAGGTTCTGGCCGCAATATGTCGGGCTTGGCGATCTCAACTCCGCTCACGGCATGATGGCGCGCGCCATTCTCGTGGCGCTGGCGGGGCTTATAGGCTCCAGCCTGCTCATCCTCCTGGTCGGATTCCTGCCGTTCATCGGCAAGGGCACGCCGGAATGGTTCTCGCTGTGCCTGGCCGCCGCGGTCTTGTCCTTCTCGCTCGGCTGGTCGGAGTTCACCTCCGGCGCCTTCCGGGCCAAGAACGCGCTGATATCCGGCCTTTTGCCGCGCGATATCATCTGGCGCGCGGCGACGATCGGTATCCTTTTCGTCTGCCATTCCATGCGCGTCGAGATGAGCGCGGTCGAGGCGACCTGGCTGACCGCCCTGCTGCTCGTCCTTTCGGTCGTTCCGCAAACCGTGGCTCTGGTGCGCGACACGGCGCGCGCCGAACGTGGCCCCCTGAGCGAAGGACAGAAGCAGGAATTCAGGACGGTGACGCTTGGCCTGTGGGGCGTCACCTCGCTGCCGCCGGCGCTCGGGCAGGTCAGCACCCTGCTCGTGGCCATGATCCTCGGGCCCGAGGCCGCCGGCGCGATCTTCGTCGCCGACCGGACGACACGGTTCGTGGCGCTTGCGCTCAACGGCATCAACCAGGCGCTCGCGCCGCAGATCTCCAGCGCCTTCTACAGCGGCGACAGGGCGCATGTTCAGCGCATCACCAGCCTCGCCGCGCTTGGCAGCTTCGCGATCGCGCTGTGCGTGCTCGCGGCATTCTGGATCCTGGGCGGCTTCATCCTGTCGATGTTCAATCCGGCCTATGCCACGCCCGCCATGCGCGCCACGCTTGTCATCTTCGGCATCGGCGCGACGTTCGGCACGGCTTGCGGCCCGATCGAAGTCCTGCTGCAACTGACCGGCCTCCAGCATGCGCTGTTCAAGGTGCTGGTCATCGTCAACGCGCTGGGGCTCGGCGCGACCGCCGTGACGACCTACTTCTTCGGGCCGATCGGCGCGGCGGTCAGCATCGCTGGCACCGTCATCGCATGGACCGCCATTGCGGTGTCGATCGCCAAGCGTAGAATAGGCATCGACCCATCTATCTTCGGCTTTGCGATGGGGAGGGCGGCGCCCGCTCCCCGCGTGGCGCTGAAGGGGCGTATGTGAAGATCATCCAGGTTCAGACCCAGGCCGAGGCCGCGGGCGCGCAACGAATTTCCGACATGGTGGGTGAAGGCCTGCGGGTTCGCGGGCATGATGTGCGCACCGTCTTCATGTACCGGAAGACCGACGCTTTCGACGGCGATCCCTATGCGGATTTCATCCTTGCCGGGCGCCCGAAAGGATTGCCCGGACAGGTGCGCGCGGCCATCGGCCTTGCGGCCTATCTGCGCGCGGCGCGGCCGGACGCGGTGATCTCCTATCAGCACTACGGCAACATCTTCGGCACGATCGGCGCCCGGGTGGCCGGAGTCCGGCACATCGTTGCCAACCAGAGCGGCGCGCCGCAGACCAAAGGGGTCATGGGCCTGCTCTCGCAGATCGACAAGCTGATGGGCATGTCGGGGCTTTATCAGGCGAACGTCGTCAACTCGGCCTGGACGGAAGCGCAGTTCGATCGCTACCCGCAAGCCTACCGGCGGCGGATCCGGCGCATCGATCACGGCGTCCCCGCACCAGATGGAGACTTCAACAAGGTGGCCGCGCGCGCCGGCTTCGGCTTGCCCCGGGACGTATGGCTTGCTGTCTCGTCGGGGCGTCTGACGCAGATGAAGAACCAGATCGCGCTTGTCGGAGCGCTCGCGCACCTTCCCGATATCCATGTGGCGCTGGCCGGCGTCGGACCGGAGCGGGATGCCCTTGTCGATTTTGCCGCGAGCCGGGGCATCGCGGATCGGCTGCACTTGGTCGGCGAAGTGCCCACGGCGCGCATTTTCGAATTCCTCGCGGCCGGCGATGCCTATGCGTTTCCGTCGATGACCGAGACCTTTGGCCTTGCCTGCGTCGAAGCGGCGATTTCCGGTCTGCCGGTGGTGTCGAACGACCTTGCGGTGATGCGCGAGGTGCTGACGGCCGAGGATGGCGAAGCGGCGGCGATCTTCGTCAAGGCCGATGCCGACGGCATGGCCGGGGGCCTTGCCGAGATGATCGCCAGGCCGGAACTGATGGCCACGCTCTCCGCGGCGGGGCGGCGACTCGGACAGAAATATTCGCCGGCGAGGATGTGCGCGGGCTACGAGGCGCTACTGCTTTCCTGAGTGCTTTCGCACCGCCGCGATCCCGTCGATAACCTCCAGCATGCCGGCGCGGTTAAGCGTGTGGATCTTCGGGTAAGGCCAGTCGCCTTCCGGATCGACCGGCCGAGGCTGCGAAAGCCGAACCGCCTGCTGGTCGAGGTCCAGCAATTCCGACAGGCCAAGCCCGCCGCCATAGCCGAGCGTTCCGTCCTGAACCGGAAGCAGGATACGGCCCTCCCGGTTGCGAACGAAAGCTCCGCCTGGGCGTGCCATACGAAGGTCGATCAGGACAGGGTTCATGGGATGCGGGGTCCACGGGCCGGAGAGCGCCTGAGCGCTGAAAACCACCAGCGTGTCGGACGTGCTGCCGTAACCGTCGCGATCGGTCGCGAACAGCCAAAGTTGCCCGCCATGCTCGAGCAGCGTCGCGTCGGATATCTCGCCTTCGACCAGCACCGTCTCGGCGGCCCAGCGGTCCGGGAAGCCCGTGGCGCGATAGAGGGTGAGCCTGCCGCCGGCGCTGGCCTCGGGAAGCATCCAGACCGCGCCGTCACGCTCGAACACCTGCGGGTAGGAGAGGTGGTGCGGTTCCTCCAGCACGACCCTCGGCGTCTCGGGGGCGCCGCTGGCATCGAACGGCACGACGGAGATGACGGCCTTGCCGGTCGCATGAGGGTAATCCTCGACGAAGAGGAATGACCGGCCTTGCCACTGGAACGGAAAAGGGTCGGCGTAGAAATGGTCGCCCGGATCCGGCAAGACCGACCAGCCGCTCCCGAGCCGGCCTGTCTCAGCCACGCCGGGCGCATCGGTGAAGCGGTAGCCGACGCGCCAATGCGCATGGCGATAACCGACGCGCCGCATGGCCTCCCGGCCAAGCCGCGGCAGCGCCGAGCCGAGATAGGCGGAGGCGAAGGCAAACGCCGTTGCCTTGTTGAGGTGTCGGTCGTCAGGCGTTCCTTCGCCCTGAAAAGGCCGGCCTTCAGCGAACGCCCGCGCGATCGAAACGATCAGAGTCACGGCGCGGGCAAGCACATCCCCTGTGCCAAGCGCCGCCGATTCCCGCCTGTCCACCATCGGCAGAGCCCGGCCCACCACCGTCTCGCCGTTGAGAACGGCCTCGATCACTGGCAGCCTGCCGGCCGCGACCGCTATCGCCGCCGAGAGGTCAAAGCCCGAGCCGTCAAATCGAAGGCCGACTGTCGGGATATCCGACAGCGCCGCGTTGCCGGCAAGGTCCAGCCTCAACGCGACGGGCCGGCCGCCGGATCGTGCCTCGAGCCTGTCAAGCGGAGCGCCGAGGCCGGGCCCTTTCCGTCGAAACAGGCGCTGCTCGAAGGCAAAGGCGAGCTTTGCCGCAGCCGGCCAGGCGGCCGCTTCGGCCTGATGCAACACGGCCACGTCATGACCGTCGGCCCTGT
>NZ_RZSG01000209.1:0-8324 GCF_003997725.1 Mesorhizobium sp. M4A.F.Ca.ET.050.02.1.1 | reverse complement strand
CCCCCGTGCCGCCCAACGCTTTGGCTTGAGCGAGGTCACGACGAAGCGCGGATTGGCGCCCTGCGTCGTCCACTCGGCCTTGGCGACGATCCGCCGTCGGCGTGACCAGCTGTCTTTCGTCGACCACATGAAGTCGCGGACCACGCGCGCGGCCTGGTCGCTTTTCCTGGATGCCAGGCGAACTTCCTGCAAGGCTGGAGCGATCTTCTTCTCCAGCCGCTCGTTGCGGGCAAGGCCAAAGACATGGTCGACGCCGTTGGCCTCGCACCAGGCCATCAGCTCTTCCCGGGCAAAGCCGGAATCGGCGCGCAGGACAATGCGCACTCTGCGCCACTGCCTGCGGATCTGCCGCACGATCCGCTCGACCTCCTCGACCGCTCCCTTGCTGGCGTCGATGTTGGAACGCCTGAGCTTTGCCGAAAGCAGGTGCCGGCCGCAGAAGATGGTAGAGCGGCAGGTAGCAGTAGCAGTTGTAGTAGCCGTGGAAGAACCGGCCTTCCTGGTGACCGTGCAGCGGGTCATCGGTGGCGTCGAGATCGAGCACGATCTCGCCCGGCGACGTGTCGTGGGCTTCCAGGAACAGGTCGACGAACAGAGCTTCGATCGCCTGCGTCTCGTGGCCGATCTTGTGGTAGCGCGTCGGCTCCCCGACCCGGCTGAGCTCCAGTCGGTTGAGCGTCGACTTGCCGGCAAGCACCGCGCAATCCTCCCGCTTCGGCGTCAGGCTTTCCGACACAAGGGCCAGAACGGGGTCGTGGCGGAGCGTGTCGTGGTCGTCGACGTCCTCATATCCCAGCGCGATCGCCGCGATGCGCTGTCCCACCAGCGTCTGTACGCTGTGCACCGTGCAGTCCGGATCGCGTCGGTCGATGAAGCAGGCAGCCACCCGGCGGAACAGCCCGACGATTTTGTCAACGTGGCGCACAAGCAAGGCGCCGGCATCTGAGGTGATCGCTCCGCCGTCGAAACCGGCGACCACTTTGTGACCGTCGAAGCCTTCAAATTCGAGCTGGTCGGAGATACAGTGTGTGTGCATCGGACCCCGTTCATGAATCTGGTAACTCTTTGTCACAAAAGCAGTTTCTCAGATTCTTGGGGCCGATGCACCCCTTACCTTGAGATATTCAGGCTAAGCCTTCTGGCGCATGGCCGGGGCAGACAGGCATGCCGTCGACGAGGGCACTGAGGGTGTTCTCGGTGCTGACGCCGGTGATCGTGCCAGGGTTCCGGCTCGGCCCCGTCCGACCGTTCCTCGATCGTGATGAAGGCGGCATCGGCGGGATTTTCGTCAGCGAGCCACTGTTTCCAGCCATTCGGGCCTTTAGACGTAGACGCTGCCATTGGTGTCCTCGACGATGACGGAATCGCTTTCCTCATCGTGGAAGCAGGCTCTGGCGTTGGCCGAGAGCGCCGACAGGGTCACGGTCGACGCCGTTGCAATGATGCTGTCCCATGTGATGACGGTGACGGATTGCTGGCGGTGCATGTCGGCCGCCCGGGCCCTTGGGGCTAATCACCTACTCATCCACAAATATGGTGGAACCGTATTCCATTTTGGAATTCAACCTTATAAACTGCTTCAAAAAGGGGAGTTGGTTTCACTTGACCATCGCGGCTGTATCAAGATGCCTCACGCTTTTGGAGCTCCTTGCCGGAGAACGAGAGTCCCTTGAACTGTCGGAGCTAGCCGACCGACTGGACATGCCAGCAAGCGCCGTCCACAGGCTTGTCACCACGCTTCTAAACCACGGTTGGGTGGTCCAGGATTCGGCAACGCAAAAATACGCGTTGTCGCTAAGAATGAGCACTTTGGCATTTCGAAATCTCGATGCGCGAAATGTGCCAGACGTTGTCCAGTCGGTCTTGAATCGCCTGGCTGCGGAAACCCGGGAATATTGTCGTCTTGCAATCCTGGAAGGGCGTGATTTGGTTTGGGTGGCGCGGGCCCAGGGCGCAGTCACTGGGCTGCGGTATGACCCAGATATGGGGCACGAAATCGTTCTTCATGCCACTGCCAATGGAAAGGCCTGGCTTGCTACCTTGCCCGAGGAAGAGGCCTTGGAAATTGTCTACTCCCGCGGGTTTGGGACAACCCGCAAGCTAGGTCCTAATTCTGCTCGCACAGTCGATGAGCTGAGAGTGCGCCTCGAGGAAACCCGAAAGCGGGGTTTTGCCACTTCGGTGGAGGAAGCCGAAGCAGGAGCAGCGGCTCTGGCTGTCCCCTTCCATGCAAGCTCCGATCCAGATACACCGGTTGCGGGTACGATCTCCATTGCAGGGCCACTTATCCGCATCACTCCGGATCGCTGGCCTGAGCTGGCGGATGCTCTTAAGCGAGCCGCGTCCGACCTCGCTCATATCTGGCCGCTTCGAACGCGGCAAAGGATGATGACCCCGCTTACGGTCGCAGTTGGATCGGGAATGGCCGCCAAATGAATGCGAGCTGCGCTGACAGCATCGCATTGGGATCTCAGCTGCCCCATAACCCCAGTACTTGAGGGTTAACAATGACTCCGATTGTATTTAATCACGCGACCTTCCGTGAGCGAGCGGATATGCTTGAGTTTCTGCGCCTGAGTGCAGAACGTAGGATAGAGACGGTATCCATCTGGGGGGACGAAATCACCAAGGTGGGAGACGCTGATGCGCTTGCTGCATTGCGCGACTATGGCCTGAAAGTCTCCGGATATAATCGTATCGGTCCATTCGTGCCGGAATGCCTGTCTCGAGCCGAAGCGGAGCTGGAACGAGCCGCGCGTTTCGGGGCCGACCATGTTTTCCTCTTCACCGGCGGATTTCTCGAAGGCGAACGTGATCTGGCTGCGGCACGACAGCGAGCGGAGGTCCATATTGGCAGTCTTCTCAATATGGCCAGGCAAGTCGGGGTGAAACTCGCCCTGGAGCCTTTGCATCCAATGCTCGCAGGTGATCGCGCCCTAATCACGAGCTTGACCCACGCCAACGATCTTTGCGATGTATTGGGTCACGGCATCGGCGTCGTCGTTGATGTCTACCATCTCTGGTGGGACGAGCGACTTGAGGTCGAGGTCATGCGCGCGGGACGTGCTGGACGACTTCTTGGCTTCCATGTCAATGACTGGTTGATTCCAACGCGGCACCTGCTGGCCGATCGTGGCATGATGGGAGATGGTGTCATTGATCTACCGGCAATCGAACGGATGATGCGACGTGCCGGCTTCCGTGGACCGGTTGAGGTGGAGATCTTCTCTACAGACTGGTGGGCGCGCGACCCGGCTGAGGTTATGGACATAGCCTTGGCTCGTTGCCAACGGCTATTCAGCGAAGAGCCCGCATGAGAAATTTATTCCTGAGTGAGTGCATCCTGTGTGGTCCTGGTAAAAACGTGTCGCGATTACTTGCTGGACACTTTCAGCTGGCTTCCTCTCCTGCCCGACTTTTTGGCAGGTTCCCTCGTCTACTGTGGGCGGGAAGCGCGGTTCAACACTTAGCAAATTGCACGTGGTGAAGGACGTCTCCGGAGCTCCCTTCGAGGGCCAAGTCGCAGCCAATTGGCTCATGGATGTTAATCTTGACCCGTATAAGAGTCTGCGGAAGATGAACATCCGCCGCGCACCTGCCGATGCACGACGGTTGTCTAATGTACCGCTAACCCCAGATTTCGCAGATGTGCCTCGCGATCAATCCAACCTGTCCTTTGATCATGTGAATGCCGGAGTGAATCTCGACGCCCCGGCCTGCCGCTTCCGACAAGAGCCGAGTTGTTTCGGGCTGCGCTATCACTTCTGCCATCGTCATGCCCGGTCGCAACAGGCCAGGATCAAGCGGCAATGCATCGTCGTCGTTAAGTCCGAGTGAGGTTGCGTTGATGACGAGTTGTCCTGTCGTAGGCTCTGGCTTACCTGCCTTGGCAACAAGCTTCCCAAAATCAGCATTTACCGTCTCTGCCAATGCCTGAGCCTTTTGGAGGGTTCGATTGGAAATCGTGATCGTTTCCGCTCCAGCTTCCACCAGCGCGAATGCAATGGCCATCGCGGCTCCGCCCGCCCCCAGAACCAGCGCATCGCGGTGTTCGATCACGATGCCTTCGGCGCGAAGACCGGCTACAAAGCCCTTTCCGTCGAACTGATAGCCACGAAAGCTGCCGTCGCGCTCGCGCCGCACAACATTGATGGCTCCGACGCGCTTTGCCAGAGGATCGATGCTGTCGCATAATTCGAGGGCGCTCTGTTTGTGCGGCACGGTGACGCCGAACCCAACAAGGTTAGGCATGCCCTTCAAGCCTGCCCAGACGGCCTCAAGCTCTTCTACCGGGACCTGGAGAGGAACGCAGACGATATCGAGACCACGTGAGGCGAAGATCGTATTGATCGTGCCGGGCGTCTTTGCCTGCGCGATCGGATCTCCGATGATTCCCATCAAGCGCGTGGTGCCTCTGATCTGGATGCCTTCTACCATGAGAGTTCCTCGCGCTTCAGCCAAACAATGCTGCCATCCTCGACGCCGACGATCAGATCCAGAGCTCCACGGCCGGCCCAGTCGACCGCTTCAGGGGACGCCACATGCATCGCCATCGCGATTGTTTCGTCACGGAAGCGGAAGGGTGTCGGCAAGGCAAACCGTGGTTCTGCCGGTGTTCCGACATTGCGCGAATAGAACAGCCCCGCCTGCTTCGTGGTGTTGCGGGGTGCGCCCGCAGTCGGATCCGGTGGGACGCAGGCACGGGCGTGGGTGCCAAAGATGAGGTCGATGCGTCCGCTGTCCTCCCAATCGCAAAAGCAGAGCTTCACGCGGCCGCGACCGCCGCCAACGTCGACGGTGAACCGCATCGGATCGCCGTTCTCCCATCGGAGGTAGCGCTTTTCCACGAGTTCGGTGTCCGAGGCCTTTGTCCAGTCGCTTAGGACGCCTTCCTCATCCAAAGCCAAATAGTGAAGTTGACCTTGCTGAAGCCAATCGACAACTGCCGGCCGCACCCGCCAGACGGTCTTCAGTGGCTTGCTCTTATAAGTGAGGAACTCTTCGTCGGCGAAGCGTGGCGGCAAGACCTTTTCACCGGTATTGCGGAACAACCGATGATGGCCGGTCACATCGCTAACGAGAATATCCATTTGGCCGGAACCGGTCCAATCCGCAATTGTCGGGCAGGAGTAACCGAACATCTTTTCCGATGGTCCCTGAATAGAGCCCGTTAGTCCCGCCGAGAGCCGGATGGGCTTTCCATCAGCTGTTAGCATCACCTCCTTATCAAGGTAGATGGTCCCGTTCTCTTCCCGGCTCTGATAGAACAGAAGTTCGCCGGTGCTGTTGCCAACAACCAGATCGAAATGGCCGTCGCCGCTAAAATCATACGCTGCGGG
Organism: Mesorhizobium sp. M4A.F.Ca.ET.050.02.1.1; assembly: GCF_003997725.1. NCBI lineage: Bacteria > Pseudomonadati > Pseudomonadota > Alphaproteobacteria > Hyphomicrobiales > Phyllobacteriaceae > Mesorhizobium > Mesorhizobium sp. M4A.F.Ca.ET.050.02.1.1. The sequence goes on along the minus strand of NZ_RZSG01000209.1, from coordinate 2,985 downwards.
GCTCGGCAGCACGCCGGCGTGAATCAGTGGCTTGGTTGTTTCGATCCGGCCACGTTTCTCAAACCGCGGAAGGCCGTCGTCTCCATGGCCACAATTCTTGAGATAGGTGATGTAGCCATCTTCGGCGCCGACAAGAATGTCTTCGCGGCCATCGCCATCCCAGTCCACCACGCAAGGCAGATGGATACATTGATCGAGCTCGAGGACTGTATCCTCAGGAGTGCGAAGGAGGCTGGTCGGCTCGAATTGTCCGTCCTCACGCTGGCGAGCGATATGCAGAATGTTCCAAAACTCACCGGCGATCAGGCTTTGGCGCGATCCGCCAAACCGGCCAAAGGCCGGCGCAAGCTGGCCATAGACTTCTAGCGGAGTTTCGCCGGCGATGAGCGCACTGCCACGCTCCAACACCGGACTTGCCAAAGCGCCCCTGTTTTTGAAGGCGTACAGAAAGCCACGCAGGGGCCCGCCGAGCCAACGCCCGGCATCGTCGTAACCCCGATATCCCTCGTCATTCCATTCGAGGCCGTTAGGCCAGTAATCGTCCCAGGAATCGCTACCGACAACCAGTTCAGGAACACCATCCCCGTCAATGTCGTGGAAGCGGGCCATGTGCAAGTATTCGTTACCCTTGACCCAATCGGCATCGAGATCAAGTCGTACCGGCTCGCCGAACTCAGGCGCTCCCTTCTTGCCAATATTCGGGAAAACGTAAATCTGCTTGCGCATCCGCGAAGCAGACACGAGATGGAAAATGTCACCATCTTTTACGGCAGTCACGTATCCGCGCACGCCCTCGATAAGCTCTTCCTGGCCCAAGATTGGCGTGCCATCGGAATTCGTCCCGATCTGTCGCCGGAGAAAGGCGCGTCCATCGTAACAAGCGTCCCAAGCGGAGAGGAGAAGGTCCCGCGTTCCTGTACCGCTCCAGTCGACGACCTCCACGCAGGTGATGATGCGTCCGGCAACTGCCGCTGACGTCACCGCCGGAGAATATTTTAAAGTCTCGGAGCCATAGTCGGGGCCGCCCCACACGATCGCATTGTCCTCCCACCTCTTTACATTCACGCTTTTTCTCCCTTGTGAAACTCATAAATGGAATGCTATTCTAAAATGAAATCATGTTTCGAATCTAGGAGAAAGACTCATATGCACAAAATTGCACACGGGATCGTCCCGGTGATGCTGACGCCGTTTACCGCCGATGACGAAATTGATTGGAACGGACTAGAGCGGCTGGTCGAATGGTACATTGAAAGCGGAGCTGACGCCCTTTTCGCCGTGTGTCAGTCAAGCGAAATGCAAAAATTGTCGCTGGTGGAGCGGACAGCGCTGTCGAAGAGGGTGGTCTCGCTGGCGGGCGGGCGCCTCCCGGTTATCGCTTCTGGGCACATCAGCGAACATCCCGATGATCAGCGCGCTGAGTTGATCGCGATGGCGGATACCGGCATCGATGCCCTGGTGCTTGTCACCAATCGACTGGACACTGACAACAACGGGACGGAGGCCTTCAGGAGAGGTCTCGATGCCGTCCTCGGTTGGCTGCCAAAGAATCTTCCTCTGGGTCTATACGAGTGCCCTGCGCCCTATCGCAGGCTGCTTACCGATGATGAGTTCAAGCTATGCCGGGATACCGGTCGTTTCGTCACACTTAAAGACGTCTCGTGTGACCTCGAGACGGTAGAGCGCCGGGTAAAACTGTCGGATGAATCAGGTTTCGCCATCGTAAATGCTAACGCAGCAATAGCAGCGGCCGCGATGCGAAAAGGTTCCAAGGGATTTGCCGGCGTTTTCACCAATATCCATCCCGATCTGTATGCGTGGCTTTATTGCCATGCGGCTGAGGAAAGCGATTTACGGCACGATTTGGAAATATTCCTGGCACTTGCCGCGACGGCTGAATCGATGGGCTATCCGGGCTTTGCAAAGGTTTATCATACCCGCCTGGGAACCTTCTCCAGCGCTCACTCACGCGTTACCGATTACGACATAGCAGAGCGCCACTGGGCGGTAATCAGTCTGCTGGACCATATCCATGCAGGAACAGAGCGCTTCAGACAAAGGATAATGGAATCCGCGTAGCAAGCCTGGCCGCAAGGGCGCCAACCAGGCTATCGTGGCCTGGCGTGACGGCGCTACGGTCGTCATGGTGGAGGCATCGCATGTTCTCGTAGAGGCAGCCAGTCGAGCATCCCCTTTGCGGAGGAAACTGATCGAACCTAATGTTCGTCTCCTGAGCGACAACCATTATCTATCGCGTGTAGTCTACACTCGCGCTCCGCCATCGTGAAAAGCGGATGAGTGTTGTATCTCATCTTTCGGCAGTGTAGGCCCTTCTTTTGGCGGTAGGCCCGACCAATACTCCGATGGCGCTCGCAGCAGCGCAAAGCGATTTGCCGCGAACGCTGCGTTTACTGCCTGCAGAACTGCTTGGTTACCTCACCGCAGTGCTCCCGTTCGCATGGCTCGGCCACCAAATATTTGAGCGATTACCTGCGGCTGAGATCGCCCTCAGTGGAGCTCAAGTCTCGGGAAGCCATTCCGCTACGCGCCAGCTTCGGCAGACCTCAGAAGCTTTGACCCGAATAAGCCGGCTGCAAATGGGATCGGCCTCGCAACGGTCGATTTGACAAGCAAGACGCCTATGTATAAAGCGAACACTGGTCCTCTTATGAAGGTGACTCGCAGTAAATCAAGGGACAGCACCATGAGCAGTGTCTTTCGCCGCATCCCGAAGCGGCATTGCCCGTCGCTGTAAAGGAGACGGCATGTACATCCTCGACAAAGATGGCATGCGCTACATGCAGGCCTTGACCGATCTGCGCGCAACCGCGGCGTAGCGATCAGCTTTGCGTGGCGAATCCAGATTCTCGCCGCCTAAACCACGTAGCCTCGAGCTCGTTTTGGTTTTGGTCGTTGGCAAGAGTGACTGCCGACGACGGTTGCCCAGTCATCGTTCGGTTAGTAAGTGTTGCTCCGGGCACGCAG
>NZ_RZSG01000208.1:0-8343 GCF_003997725.1 Mesorhizobium sp. M4A.F.Ca.ET.050.02.1.1 | reverse complement strand
TCCTGATCGAGGCGCTGGCGCTGGAAGTGGCCAAGGCGCTGACGGCGGGGTTTCCGCAAATCAAGAGAGCCGAGATCACCGTGCGCAAGCCCAACGCGCCGGTGCCCGGCGTGCTCGACCATGTCGAGGTGACAGTTGTCTGGCCCGAATAACACGGTCTACCTCAGCCTTGGCGGCAATCTTGGCGATCCCGCCCGATCGATGGCGGCAGCACTGCGCCTTCTGGATGGCGACGACAAGACAAGCGTCGTCGCTGTGTCCTCGCTCTACCGCACGCCGCCCTGGGGCAAGCTCGACCAGCCCGATTTCCTCAATGCCGCCGCCACGATCACGACCGGACTCGCCCCGCGCGAACTGCTCGACCTTTGCCTCGACGCGGAGCGCCGGCTGAAGCGGGTGCGCGAGGAGCGCTGGGGGCCGCGGCTGATCGATATCGACATATTGGTGTTCGGCGACCGGATCATCCACGAGACTGGTCTGGACGTGCCGCATCCGCGCATGCTGGAGCGCGCCTTCGTGCTGGCGCCCCTGGCCGAAATCGCGCCGGAGCTGGCGATAGGCGGCAAGAGCGTCTCGGAACGCCTCGGCACCGTCGACATTTCGGGCATCGAGCGCTTGCCGTCCGGCCGCGACTGGTGGCTGGAATAGGAACAGCGGACCGACGGCGGCAGTTGGCTGAAGTCAGCCGGAAAAGCCGCCGTCGTCGAGGAAGGCCTGTTCCTCCGGTGTCGTCTCGCGGCCAAGCATGCGGTTACGGTGCGGGAAGCGGCCGAAGCGCTGGATGATCTCGCGGTGCTCGACCGCATATTTCAGATAGGGTTGGGCACTGGTGGATGTGAGCTCCACCGAGCGCGCCTGGTCGACGAGCAGCTCCGAATGCTCGAAGGGCAGATAGAGGAAGAAGCGAATGTCCTCTTCGAGCGCCAGGTCATGGCCGGCGGCGATCGCCTTGCCGGCGAAATGGCGCGCCAGCGGATCGGTTGCGTACATATGGCCGGTGCCGCGAAAGCAGTTGCGCGGAAACTGGTCGAGCAGGACCATCAGCGCCAGCGAACCCTCGGCGTGTTCACACCAGTCGTCGCATTCGCGCCGTGCGGCGGCGAAGTGCAGGTCGAGAAACCGGTTGCGGAATTCCGCGTCGAAGGCATCGTTCTTCTCGAACCAGGCATCCTCGCCGGCATCGCGCCAGAATGCGGTGACGGCGAGCGCCCGTTTGTCCAGTTCAGCCATCTCTCTATTCCTCCGCGGGCTCGGATTTGCTCAGCACGCCGGCCGTCTCCTCGTTGAGCGCCTGGCCGGTGCGGCGCGGCGGCGTCAGCGGCGTTGGGATCGGCGTGCCTATATTGCCTTTCAGGAAGCGCTGTCCGGCGCGCACTCCTTCTGCCAGCTGCGTCTCGAAGCGGGCGGTGTCGCGGCGGCGGACATCTTCGATCACCTCTGCGACGTCTTCCGGATCGACGCCAAGCGCTTCGAGCGCCGAGCCGCCGAAGCCCAGCGCCGATTCGAATGTCTCGCGCAGCTGGTAGTCGACGCCGGCGCGAATGAGCTGCAGGGCGGTGCCGCGATCAAAGGCGCGCGCCAGGATCGTGACCAGCGGGAATTCGGCCTTGATCAATTGCGCGATGCGGACCGCCGCTTCCGGCTTGTCGACGCAGATCAGCACCGCACGCGCCCGCCCGGCGCCGGCCGCGTGCAGGATGTCCAGCCGGGTGCCGTCGCCGTAATAGACCTTGAAGCCGAAATCGGCCGCAGCCTGGATCATCTCGACCTCGTTGTCGATGATCGAGACATCGATGCCGCGCAGCAGCAGCGGCTGCGAGGCTATCTGGCCGAAACGGCCGAAGCCGATGATCAGCACGCTGCCGGAAAGGCCTTCGGCGACATCGACTCCTTCGAGTGACTGCTCGTCGCGCGGCGTCACGTAGCGCAGCGCAACGATAGCGAGCGGCGTCAGTACCATGGAAATGATGACAATTGCCGTCAGCGTCGCATTGGCCTGGCCGTCGATGATGCCGACCGCAGCCGCCGCCGAATACAGAACGAAAGCGAATTCGCCGCCCTGCGCCATGAACACGGCGCGTTCCAGCGCCTCACGGTGACCGGTCTTCAGCATGCGGGCGACGAGGTAGATGCCAAGCGCCTTCATCACCATGTAGGCGACGACGTAGATGGCCACCAGCCGCCAGTTGGCGGCCACAACATGCAAGTCGAGCGACATGCCGACAGCAAGGAAGAACAGGCCGAGCAGTATGCCCCGGAACGGTTCGATGTCGGCCTCCAGTTGGTGACGGAAGGTCGATTCGGAAAGCAGTACGCCGGCGAGGAACGCACCCATCGCCATCGACAGGCCCGAAAGCTGCATGGCAAGCGCCGACCCCAGCACCACCAGCAGCGCGGCCGCCGTCATCACCTCGCGGGCGCGCGCTTCCGCCAGGATGCGGAAGAACGGATTGAGCAGATAACGGCCGGCCACCACCAGGCCGACGATCGCGGCAAGGCCGATACCGACCTCGGTCAGCCGCTGCGACAGGCTCATCTCGGCACCGCCGGGCGCCAGGAAGGCGATCAGCGCCAGCAGCGGCACGATCGCCAGATCCTCCAGCAGCAGGATGGAAACGATGCGCTGGCCTTTGGGTGTCGCGATCTCGCCGCGTTCCTCCAGAAGTTGCATGACGATCGCCGTCGAGGTCAGCACGAAACCGGCGCCGGCGACGAAGGATTGCGCAACCGGAAAGCCGCCGGCCAGTCCGACGCTGGTGAGCAGCGCCGCGCAGACGCCGACCTGCAGCGCGCCGAGGCCGAAGATCTCGCGGCGCAGCCCCCAGAGCCGCGACGGCTGCATCTCCAGCCCGATGATGAACAGGAACATGACGACGCCGAGCTCGGCGACGTGAAGGATGGCTTCCGATTCGGAGAAGACTCTAAGGCCGAACGGGCCGATGACCACGCCGGCGGCGAGGTAGCCGAGGATGGAGCCGAGCCCCATGCGCTTGAAGATCGGGACGGCGACCACGCCGGCCGCGAGCAGCGCCACCACTTGGATCAGATCGCTGCCTGATGTTTCCGCCGCCATGCCGCCTTTTCCGTTTCTGCAGGCTACCTCGCATGTCGTGGGGTCGGGAGGCAAGGCTAGGGGCATCGACCGGCGGCAAACAACACGAATCCGGCCTCTGCCTGTGTTGCAGGCGCGTTACACAAGTTTATGCGGTGCACGCGTTGCGTGCTGCCACAATCGACAGTTAAGGGACGCTTGGCTTCGGCCATGGGAGGGAGCGGCGATCAAGCCGCTGCCTTTTTTTGAGGAGATGACTGACATGAAGAAGTTTTTGCTCGTTGCCGTGGGTGTTGCGGCGCTTGCTGGTTCGGCCTGCTCGAAGGCGCCTGAGTGCACCGCCGAAATGGCGACCAAGAAGGCGCAGGACATGACTGCCGCGCTGCAGGAAGCGATCACCAAGGATCCGTCCAAGGCAGCCGACCTGTCGGCCAAGGTGCAGGCTGTGACGGACAAGTACAAGGACGCCTCGACTTTGGCCGAGGCCTGCAAGGCCTATGACGAAGTGACCGCCGCCATCAAGGGCTGAGCGTCCGAATCGAAACGGGCTAGGCGGTGGCCCGAGGCCGCCGCCTTTTTCGTTGCTGTTGTTGGATATCAGTTCGGAGCGATCGAGCCGACCTCGACTGTGTCGACCCGCTTCAGGCTCATGCCGATCACCGGCACCAACTGCTTGTTGACGCGCACGGCGACCGTCACCGTCATCGAATTGTCGTCCGGGATGCGCGCCTGCATGACACCGTTCAATTGATTGCGGTTGATGGTGAACACGACCTTCTGGGTGTCGACGACATTGCCGCCGATAATGTCGAGCCCATTGCCGGACGATCCACCCATAAAGTTACCCTTGTAGCCTTCGCGACCCTTGCGTTCGACGGTCGCGGACATCTTCTGCGTGAACACGCCGACCCGGCAATCGCCGTCGAGCGTCATCCCGGTCTTGCCGTCAGGCGTCGTGCCATTGAAATTGCAGGTGAATTTCGTGCCCTTGTACTTGCCGGCGACGATTTCGCCCGGGCCGACCCACCTGCCTTCGACCGACTGGAAGAACTGCTTGTCGGGCTCTGCGCCAAAGGCCTTTTCGGCAAAACTCAAAGGTGCCGCAACCGCGACCGCGAAAGACAGGACGCAGGACAGATTTACACTTTTCATAGACGACACCCGGCAGCAAGGACGCTGTTTGCTAGACGTGTCAGACCATGAACAAGATTGGTTAATGCTTCGTCACTTGGCCGCGCCGATTACTTGCCGGAGGCCGAAGTTTCACCGTCTTTTCTTGCCGCGAACGATGTCAGCGCGGAGAGGAAATCGCTCAGTCCCGGCCGCCTGACGGCGATGAAGGGCAGGGGCCTGGCCGTTTCCATCGCCGCGATGCCGATTCGTGCCGTCATCATGCCGTTGACGACGCCTTCGCCGAGCTTCGCCGAAAGCCTCGCGGCAAGGCCGTGACCGACGATCTGCTGCACGAAACTGTCGCCGACGGCGATCGAGCCGGTGACCGCCAGATGGGCAAGGACGCTGCGCGCCAGCCGGAAGAAGCCAAGCGTGCCCGGCCGGCCGCCATAGAGCTCCGAGAGGCGGCGAATGAGCCGCCCGGCCTCGAACACGACATAGGCGACGTCGACGAGGGCGCGCGGACTAACAGCTGTGACCAGCGACACACGCTTTGCCGCTTCGAGGATCATCACCCTGGCGCGGGCATCGAGCGGGCCGAGGATCTCGGTCTCGGCGAGCCGCACCAGATTGCCGCCGTCGATGATCTCGCCGCGCAGCCCGGCGAGCGAGCGCCTGCCGGCCGCGGTCTCCGGCTTGGCTGCGACGAAGGCAGAAAGCTCGTCGACGACGGAGCGCGCAGCCTTCGGGTCGTCTCTGGAGACGGCGTCGAGCGCGCGCCGTTGCAGCTTCTCGACCTCGGCGAGGCGGGCAATGGCCAGGAATTCGCGCACCAGGATGATGATGAGCGCGAACACCGCGATCGCCGCCATGCCGGCGGCCAGCCAGCCCAGCCATTCGGCGCGTTCGAACAGGTCGCGGATGAGCTGGTCCGTCCACAGGCCGACCGCTAGCGAAACCAGCACGCCCACGGCGCCGAAGAACAGGCGGGCGAGCAGGGAACGCTTGCGCGGCGCGCTGGCCGGCGGCGGTTCGGCCGCGACCAGGTTCGGTTCGTCGAAGACGTCGATCTCGGAAGGAATGACGACGGCGGCACCGGCCTTCGCCGCGCGCGGTTTGCGCGCAGGCTCCGCCTCGGCGTGGCGCTTCGGCGCCTCCTGGCTCGCTTCCGGCTCGATGCGGAAGGCAGCGGGTCTGCGGGGCGCGCTCATGCGAGGTGATCTCCGATCAGGAACTGCAGCGCGCGGTCGAGCCTTATATGCGGCAGCGACAGCGTCACGCCCTCGGCCGTGCGTTCGAGCTTCGGCGGGCGAAAACGCACGAAGCGGATCGCCAGCTCGCCGCCGTCCGGCGGCTGCGTTTCGGAGGCTCGAAACACTGCATCGACTTTCTCCGGCAAATCACCGGGAAATATGGCTGTTTCGGTCTTCCCGTCGAATGCCTCGCCGTTGATCTTCTCGCCTTTCAGCGGCATGCCGATGATGACGGGCAAGGTCTCGCGGCCCTGCTTGACCGTGCCCTCGCGGGTGGCGCGCACCGCCGCCATGGCGACCACGTCAACATCGGCGCCGGTGAAGTTCGCCCGCGCCACCGCGCGGTCGGCAAGCCGGCGCACGATCGCCTGTAGCCGGTCATGGCTTACATGATGCAGGTGATCGGCCTTGGTTGCCGCCACCAGGATACGGTCGATGCGCCGTGAAAACAGGTCGGTGAGGAAATTACCGCGGCCGGGGCGGAAGCAGGCGAGGATTTCGGTGACGGCACGCTCCAGGTCGGCCATGGCGGCCGGGCCGGCGTTCAGCGCCTGCATGGCGTCGATCAGCACGATCTGGCGGTCGAGCCGCGTGATGTGCTCGCGGAAGAACGGTTTCACCACATGCGTCTTGTAGGCCTCGTAGCGCCGCTCCATCATCGCCTGCAGCGAACCGGGGCGGGGCCGCCGCTCGGCCAGTGCCGGCAACGGCGCGAAGGTCAGCGCGGGCGAGCCGTCGAGGTCGCCGGGCATCAGGAAACGGCCGGGCGGCAAGGTCGACAGCGCGCGCTCGTCGAGCTTGCACGCCTTGAGATAGGCCGAAAAGGCCTCGGCAAGCCGGCGCGCCGTCATCTCGTCGGCATCGGCGTTGGGATCGATCTGAGCGGCGAGCGTCCGCCAACCCTCGGATAGATCGGCGCGCACGGGCAGTGCCGCCATCTCCATCGCCTCGCGCGAGAAATCGGCGAAGGATTTGCCGAGCAGCGGCAGGTCAAGCAGCCATTCGCCTGGGTAGTCGACGATGTCGAGCGACAATTTTCCAGCCGAAAACATACGGTTCCAGCCGGAAGCTGATTCGTATTCGATGGTCAGCCGGAGCTCGGAAATGGCGCGCGTCGAGTCTGGCCAGACACGGTCGTTGACCAGCGCCGCGACATGATCCTCGTACTGGAAGCGGGGAACGGCATCGTCGGGCTGCTCTTCGAGGAAGGCGCGCGCGATGCGCCCCGATTTCTGCGCTTCGAACAGCGGCAGGCGCCCGCCATGGATCAGGTTGTGGACAAGCGCAGAGATGAACACCGTCTTGCCGGCGCGGGAAAGGCCGGTGACCCCCAGCCTCAGCGACGGCGAAAAGAGCTCGGCGGCGCGCCCTGAGAGCGTGTCGAGAGCGATCTTCGCCTCGTCGGTGAAAGTGGTCAGCGATGATGCCAAAACATGCTCTCTGAGGGCCGGTCGGTTCCCGATATAGGCACTCAGGCGGCGGTTTGGAATGGCGCCGCCAATTTGCGTCTCAGAGATCGGCCGGTGTCAGAAAGGCCTCGAGATAGCCGCTGCCTTGCTCGGCATGGGCAAGATCGCCTGGAAAGCGCACGACGGCGAGGCCCGAGGTGGGGAAACCGTGGTTCAGCATGCCACGCGCGGCTTCCTCGCCGTCGCCCGAAACCGCCATGGCGAGATCCTCCGTCATCGGATTGTGGCCGATGACCAGAAGCGAGCCCGCCCCGCCATTGTCGCGGATGATGGCGAGATAGCCGGCGGCGTCCTCGCTGTAGAGCGTGTCGAAGAACAGCACCCGCCCGGTATCTGTCTGGCCGGCCAGTCCCTCCAGGGTCTGGCGAGCCCGTTTTGCGTTGGAGCAAAGGGTCAGGTCGGGCACGTAGTTGCGGCTGCGCATGGCTGCCCCGATCGCCTCGGCATCGGCGATGCCGGAGGCATCGAGCGGACGGTCGAAGTCGCGTACGCCGGGCAGCGCCCATCCGGCCTTGGCATGTCTCAACAGGTAGAGTTTGCTCACCGCTCCCCCAAAATGCCTTGTTGGCACAATGGGATTAGCCACGAGAAAGGCATGGCGCACAATGGCCAATAGCCTTCAACCACAACGAATCATGGATGAATTCGAGTTCCGCCCGCAAGCATAAAGATATCATGGTCAGCTGTGAGCCCGATATTACATTTGCGTGAAACGGTCGCCGATTGCGCTTGTGCAGGCTTCTCTGCGCGAATATATAGGCGCCAAATTTGGGGTTGTTGGGTGAGTCGAATGAACGACATCGTTACCGCCGATTACGTACCCTCCGAAGACGAGCCGTTCATGAACGAACGGCAGAAATCCTACTTTCGCATGAAGCTCGTCGCCTGGAAGAACGACATTTTGCGCGAAGCGCGCGAAACCCTCGAAATCCTGCAGCAGGAAAACGCCAACCATCCCGACCTCGCCGACCGCGCCTCCTCGGAAACCGACCGAGCCATTGAACTCCGCGCCCGCGATCGTCAGCGCAAGCTCATCTCGAAAATCGATTCCGCGCTCCAGCGCATCGATGAAGGCACTTACGGCTATTGCGAGGAGACTGGCGAGCCGATTGCCCTGAAGCGGCTCGATGCGCGTCCGATCGCGACCCTGTCGATCGAGGCGCAGGAGCGCCACGAGCGCCGCGAGAAGGTCTATCGCGACGACTGACCCGCGAACGATCGTCCCGGAATCGTTAATGGCCGGGCGACCGGCCATTTTGTGCGGGCGCGGCCGTGCCTCCTCGATGCCCAATCCGTGTTGCCGGATTTGACTTTTGCTACCGCTTCTGGCTGGCAAGTTCGCCGAGTAGCTTCGTCATTTCGTCGTCGAGCGATGACGGCGCCTTCGCCGCCGGTTTGCTCGCATGTGAATCGTCGAGCGAAACCTCGAGTTCCTGCATCAGCGTATCGTCTATGG
>NZ_RZSG01000207.1:0-8350 GCF_003997725.1 Mesorhizobium sp. M4A.F.Ca.ET.050.02.1.1 | reverse complement strand
ATGCGGTCGGCGGTCGTCGACCTCTTCACCCCAGCCGAATGTGCCAACTACTTCAAAGCCGCAGGATGTGAACCGGATTAAACAGGACGCGCTAGCAACTCAGGGCCACGACAACTGATCGTGGGGCAGCCGGTGTTCGGGATCATGGACCGCGACTTCCTCGCCTTCGACAAGGTTGGCCGGAAAGATCACAGGTTGGTGGCGCCGGCGTGGCGCAGCGACGGAAACAGCATACCGAGAGGCCCCGGCGGTGGTGACGAGGGCCGCAAGCTTCCACGATGAAGGTATATTCCTGTCGATGCGAGCGATCTGGAGCCAGGCGCAACCCCATTCCTGCCCCGCGCTGTCCCAGATGTCCGGCGAACCCCCTGCGACAGATCGGCGACTTCGGCAAGCGTGAATCTTGTCGGCGGCAAGGGTGGCGGCGGGGTGATGCTGGCGCCCTGCTTGTATTTCCAAAGCCGTTTCAGGCGCGCGGGACGGACGGTTCATCGGCCTGAGACGGTCCAACGACCGAATTCCTGACACGCCCAAGTGACACGAACGTGAAGTCTCGACAGGCGGTCAAGCAGGTCGAGTATTGAGGCTCGAAAAGAAAAAAGCAACTATCCAGCCACCTGTGGTCCCCAATCTGTTCCGGCACTTCATAGCGACTAGCATGCTGCGGTTCCCACGCCAGAGACTCATTCATAGTCAGCTCTGCCTCAGAAAGGCTAAATCCGACAGTAACTAAAACTATGCTCAAGAAAGCCGCCCGATCCTCTCGTTGGCCGAGCATTTGATTAGCTGGGATAACTCGCGTTGAGTTAGCCAAATCAGCCAGTCATCATCTTCGATGTCTCGATCAGGTAAACTCAGAACGGATCCGTGTGCTTCTCTGTGAAGATAGCCGTACTGGTCGGCGACTCCTTTTTGGATAAGCCAAGAAGGCACAAGAGCATAGATGAAATCGGGGGACCATTTCGCCCATGCCAGCCCAAAAGCGATACCTGCAAGGGTGGGCGCTAAGCCCCCTCCTCTAAGGTCACTTCGGAGCCATAGATCGCCGTGATACGCTACGATCCCGCTTATGATCCGGGCGGTCGGGGCGACACAAACACACGAGGAACCCGGGCCGGCATGCCTTGCAGGATCCACATAGCAGGCTTTCAATGACTCAAGATGGTCAGCCAAGTTGGTGGGCGCCAGATCATCCACACGAAGTGCCTGGACATGAGCTACTCTACCGAATCTATCTTCTCCAACCACCCAGAACGCCTTGCCGGGCTCAAGCTGTGAACAATCCGCGCGGAAGTTCGGAAAGGTAGGATATTTCCCGGCAATCTTGCTTGTAATTGAAAGGTACTCCTCAAAATCTTCCCCCATACTGAATTGCACGCCCGCTTTGCGGGCCTTTCGGTCAAACGAGCAGATGTATGTTGACACCTCAAGGGTGGTCGCGTCGTCACGCATTTCAGGGTGCTCCACCATTAGATTGATAAAGACGAAAATCAGGCGCTATTGTCGCCAGGTTCTCATATCGCAAAGTTCTACAATGCGAAGCCCCACCGGACAGGCAGCTGCGGGAGATCAGTCCAAATTCGACGGGCCGTCTCTTTGGTCTCGGCTATGCTCGCAGGATCAGTGTAGCTGCTAGAATGAACGGCCGACGGCGGAGGCGAAGGACCCGAATACTCTTGCTGCCAACGTTGGCGCCATGAGGTCGCCGGCCATCATGCATCTCGCGGCCTCCCCTCGGAGGAACAAACACGTAGACCAAATAAATTCGGTTGTGGGCGTCATGCCCTATCGAACGCCTCGATAGAACCGAATGCATCTTGAGCCGGGCGTCCGGATACATTCTGGTGATATGGTTATCCCATCGTTGTTGAGAAGCAATCGCACGCTTCCCCAGCTCGACGTCTCGACAATTCGGGCTGTGAGTTTCCCCTCATTGAAATCCCTGACGATCATGCTTCACCTCCTACGCTGCCGTGCTCACTTGGTTGCTGATCACACTTTCGATAGCCTGCTCGAGGATGTCCAGGCCTTGGCTAAGCTGATCCTCTCCAATGACAAGGGGCGGCAGGCACTTCACAACTTCGTCTTTGGGACCAGAGGTCTCGACAATAAGGCCATTCTGGAAGGCGGTGCTGATGACTTGACCGGCAATCTCGCCGGACTTCAGATCAATGCCCCGCATCATGCCACGACCTTTGACTGTCGCTCGGCTTGGGTCGTACTTGCGCGCGATCTGCTGAAGGCGACTTTCCAGCAGATTGCCTTTCTCCGCAACAGCCGCAGCAAAGCTGTCCGTACGCCAGAAGTGCTCTAGGGCTGCGCGGGCGGTCACGAAAGCATGGCAATTGCCGCGGAACGTCCCGTTGTGCTCTCCCGGCTCCCACTTGTCGAGTTGTCGATCAATGAGGACGAGGGCCATAGGCAGGCCATAGCCGGATATCGACTTCGCCATTGTAATGATGTCTGGACGGAGCCCCGCTGCTTCGAAACTGAAGAACGCATCGGTCCGGCCGACGCCCGCCTGAATGTCATCGACGATCAGCAAAGCCCCATGTATGCGCGCTATGGCCGCTACCCTGCGCAGCCACTTCGTCCCGGCGACATTGAGGCCGCCCTCGCCCTGAACTGTCTCAACAATCACCGCCGCCGGGGCGTCCACACCGCTGGAGGGATCCGAGAGCAGGCGATCAAGGTAATCGGCGGTGTCTACACCGGATCCAAGATAGCCGTCATAGGGTAGCCGCGTGACGCCGCCGAGTAGCTGGCCGGCGGCTGCGCGATGGAATCGGCTGCCGGTGCAGGAGAGAGCGCCAAGGCTCAGGCCATGAAAGCCGTTGGTGAAGGCTAGGATGTTGGACCGACCAGTTATCTTGCGGGCTAACTTGAGGGCAGCCTCGACCGCGTTCGCGCCGGTTGGACCGGGAAACTGAACGACGTAGTCGAGTTGTCGCGGTCTAAGAATCGTCTCGTCCAATTCCCGCAAAAAAGACTCCTTGGCTTCACTATACAGATCGAGACTATGCGTGATGCCGTCGCCGGCGATGTAATCTGCGAGCGCGGACTTCAGCTCGGGGGGATTGTGACCGTAGTTTAGACTTGAGCACCCCATCAGAAAATCGAGATAGGCCGTCCCATCGCGCGCAAACAGCTGGGCCCCCCGCGCTGTCGCGAAAACTACGGGAAAGCGACGGGCGTAGCGCCGCACTTCGGACTCAAGATGGTGGAAAATCGCGAATTCGCCCCCGCCATCTGATGCACTTCGGTCAGTCATCGTTGCCTCTTTATTTAGGTATTGGCTTGGCAGGTCGGCGGGCATGCCCGCAGGGCTGAGGGAGCGTTCGATGGGGCCGATGGCTATCGTGTACTCGCTCTCATGCTGTCCCTTAAAATGGATATCGCGGTCGAAGCGCACAGCCTGCCGGATTGGCGCGCGCAAATCCCGAGCCACACCTGCGAAGAGCAACTTGGACGCCCTGTTGCTGAGCGTCACCGTGGCCTCAACGTGCGTCACGCTCTCGCACGATGGCCTGTTCAGGGCTGAGATGATCAGCCCTTTACCCACCCCTATGTTGCGTACCTCAGGATGCACGGCAATCTGCCAAATGAAGAGCGTCGATGGCTCGCTCGGCCGCCGATAAGTCGCCAGCCAGCCAACCACCTCACCAGCTCGCTCCGCGAGCACGCAGGTGTCGGCGAAATCAGTGCAGAGCAGGAGCTCGCAGTAAAGCGAGTTGCGGTCTAGTTGCGGGCAGAGCGCGATAAGATCCCGCACATCGGCTGCATGATTGTCCGTCGGTTCTCGGAATGTCACTCGCGCTAACCGGCCGCCAGATCGCAAAGACAGAGCCTCTCTATCACCGACCATCCATATCCTCCACGCGAACTCATTGCGGCTTCGCTTCGCATTCCCAACTTCTGCAGTTAGGCATCGGGCGCCCTGCTGGCATTGAGATGCCCTAAGGCGGCGGCGCCCACGCCCCGTTTCAGGGCCGTTGCCCGTTCGGGCATTCTATGATGGCTATCGGTCTCTAGATCACGGTTCCCGGCTGTTCACAGGAGTCCCGAGCCTGCAGCGACAGCAGAGTAGCAGTCGTGGAAATCGTGGGGAGTAAATATTTTGTAAAACCTCTTTGTATTCAGGCCGATGCTGTCTTTGTTCTTTAACAAATGCGCCGCTTGCCAGCGACGATGATCAGCACTATAGCGCGACATCTGGATGAGAGGCGCGCTCTCACGTTGATTGTCGCGCCGCACAGCACTCTCAAAGGCCAGTCGCGTAAAATTCACTGACGCCGAACTACTCACCGAGCGGCCACTGAGATGATGAGGGCTTCCGACAAATAAGGGGCTTCCTTAATGGGCTTGTGCGTCACGTTTGCTTAAAGCCTACCGTCTCCGTCACACATTTGGCGATGGGCGTTCGATGCGAGCCCGCTCTGCAGCTTGGAGCGCCTGCGCTTCTGGAGCAGCGGGAATTGTTCCGTCCCTTGTTGCGAAGATCTCCTGACAAGAACTTCAAAAAATGAAATCTGCCGATCGTCAGCCACTCTGGCAGAGAAGGTCGTAGGCGAGGATGTGCTGATCGCCGATCGGACCGCTATGAGTTTGCCCGGTATCGACGAATCCGCATTTGAGATAGATGGTTTTCGCGAGCAAGTTGCGCGTGTTGACCGCCAGCATCAGTCCCGTCACGTCCGGACGATTCTGCCGTACCCAGCCAATAGCCAACTCGATGCCGGCCCGACCATAGCCCTTATTTTGGTGGTTGCGGCAGACCCGAAAGCTGTGCAGCGTGATCACGTCGCGATGCGCCCAGGCCGGCACTGCTTGTTTTTCCCGCAGAATGAAGAAGCCGACGGCGGAGCCGCGAGCGACAACGGCGAAAGGATGTTCCAGCTGCGGATGGTGGCTGTTCTGCAGTTCGTTGAACACCGCGTCAACCGGATCGGCAAACTGCTCTTGTTCCAGATCGAGCACCAACTCTGCGATTGCAACCCGGTCAGAGGCAGTAACGGCGAACAGCCAGATGTCTTTCGCGCCTGCCTGGTTTGTTGTGGTCCGCAATAACCTGCCCACCGCTCCGCCTGCATTGAACTGTGAAGCCATGAGACTCGCCTTCTCCTCTGGGCCAATACTTGTCCTCTTGGACAGTACTTGCCGATCTGCCTTAGACTTGCCGACCAATGCGACGTCACTGTTGATCTGCAGCAGAAGCAACGCGCTGCATCGCCAAGAGAATCAGGTAGATCGACACAATCGAATGGCCGACGCAGACCTCCGCGTCGCGTTCTGATCTCCAGCTGCGGATCCACCTCACCGCGCGCCGTTCCATCCGCCTACGCAATCACGTCGATCGAGCCTACGGTGCTCGCATCGCACTCATCCAGGCTTCCTGAACCGCTTGCTTCGCCGGCTGGCGCGAGCGCTTGCCCGAGCGTTCTGCGGTTCCATGAAAAACGCGACCATCCCAACATTACTTCCTTGGGCGTGGCCACGGTCTCGGGGTTTTGGCGCAATGGTCCGGGCCAGCCGGGAATAGTCTGGACCCATTCTTGGTCGTAGGTTGTTTCAGTATATCTGTGCCCCTCATCGGGAAAGATCGCCACCACGGCCTTGCCAGGATTGTTGCGGGACCACCATTCTGCAACCCGGTAAGCCGCACCGCT
Organism: Mesorhizobium sp. M4A.F.Ca.ET.050.02.1.1; assembly: GCF_003997725.1. NCBI lineage: Bacteria > Pseudomonadati > Pseudomonadota > Alphaproteobacteria > Hyphomicrobiales > Phyllobacteriaceae > Mesorhizobium > Mesorhizobium sp. M4A.F.Ca.ET.050.02.1.1. The sequence goes on along the minus strand of NZ_RZSG01000207.1, from coordinate 2,684 downwards.
TGTCGGACCCATGAAAAGACCGTGCTCGCGATGCAATTCATGCGTCGCCTGACATGTTTCTGCTGGTGTCAGCCAGTGGATTTCGTCGAATTGGCAGTGATCGACATTCTTTGGAACAATGTGGCCGCCCAGTCCGCTGAGCTTGGTGATGCTACCGCTCGGCTGGCCGAACAGCACGCTGTTCTGTGTATCGACGCCGACAGCATGCAGTTCCGGAAACAGAACTCGCAGGCACCGAGATGTCCCGCTCATGGAACCGCCCGAACCGACTGCACCGACCAAGCAATCCAGCTTTCCGATCCTGTTGATCAACTGCTCGGCGATCTTTGCATAGGAGAGCGGGTTGTTGGGATTGTCGTATTGCAGGGGCCAGTAGCTGTCGGCGGTCTCGCGTAGATGCCTCTGCAGCCGGTCGAGCCGAGCCTGCTGGAAACCTCCCGAGGCGGCGGGTCTCTCAACGATGTCGACTTTGGCGCCAAGCTCGATTAGGCGACGGTGAAGATGGCGGTCGAGCGCCCAGTCGCTGACGAGGATTAACCTGTAGCCGTACTGACGGGCCAACATCGCAAGGGCGAGGCCGAACGTTCCCGAGGACGACTCGCATATGGTCGCCCCTTGTTTCAGCTGCCCCACTTCGACGGCGCGCTCGAGCATGAAGCGCGCCGGCAGGAGTTTCATCAGGAAGAAGCTGGCGCCGTAGAGATTTTCCCTCAGCGGTACGATGCGAGGATCCTCGAAATCTTGGAATTTGCGCATCAGCGCACGAACAGACATGGGTCCCTCCGGAGGTCTGGGTCTCAATGACAGAAGATCGTCGGTTGGAAATCTAGCAGTCCAAGCTCGCTCACTGCGCGATCGATGTTCTCGGGCGTCTTTTCGTCTCGCGGGTCGAACATCAGTCCGACGACCGTGCCGCTATGTGCGACTTGCAATCCGATTGCATCGAAGCGTGCGGCGATCGTTTCGATGTTGTTCAGGCGCGGCTTAGGCAGAAAGCGCTCGTTGATCCGCGCACTCGCTGTTGCAACTCTCCCCAATAGCCGCAGATCTGCCTTCCTGATCGCTAATCGCAACAAACCGCGAAGTGGGCGGAAAGTCTCGATTTCGGCCCAGTCATAGCGGGCCGGCTCGAATTCCAGCGTATCGACCGTAGCGTCGGGCGCCGTGTCGATGCTGATTAAATCTATCCAGGGTAGCGGCCTAAGAAAGGATTCGATGACGATGCCATCGCGTTGGGCAAACAGCACCGCCTGCTGCCTGAAGAGCGTGGAATCGCATGCAGTTTCCGCGCGCACGGCGATCTGCATGATCTCATCGGAGGAGGTCTCTATTCCGAGACAATCGAGTACTGCTAGGATGCTCGCTAGAACGTCGGCCGTAGACGAACCCATGCCACGGCCCACTGGGATATTGCTGTCGATGACCAGCTTGCCGCCGGTTCCGGACCGCGCAAACGCGTCCAAAGTCAATTCCGCTGCGCGCCTGGCCTTTTCAGAAAACGAGGGCGTGACACTGACCGTGCCAGTATCATTCTTTGTGAAACTTGCCTTGGATTTTAGGTGACGACAAGGCAGTGAGACCAGCGCGCGCCGGAGCTGCGCGTCATCGTCCTCGAATATACCTTGAACCAATTCGCCGTGATGCCCTGCGACCTCGGCGCCTCCAGAAGCAGCAATCATGACAATTCCTTTGAATCGGACAAAGCCGTAAACCGAGGCTTTTTTACTTTCCTCTGATTTAGACGCACCAAAGTAGTGGCATGCCCCATCCGGTTCAGCAACAGAAGAAGATATAAGTTTTCGTTTCAGAATTATTGCGTATGTGACGTTTTCTCAACTGTTGCTATATTGCTGCTATCCCTTTGCCTAGTATCGCGTCTAGCGTGCGGATAAAGGGATATGAGGCGCCGCCGATTTCTTGCTGTTGGCAAGGGTCTGAAATGGTGTACTCGACCACGCTGAAGTGTCACCTCGGTGCGAGCAAAGCTCAGTGAGCGTCGATGACATTCCGGTGGGGTCTCGACGATCGCCTTCCTGACGAACAGCGCTTTGGCTTCCTCGACGATACCCGATACGGCAGCCGCCCGACTGCCGCCACCGATCCAATCGAGGGCGCCGTCGCGATCAGGACTAGGAACTGCGCTGCATGGCGCCTGCGGTCGGTAAGGCGGTGTTTAGCCCTTCGCGTGCGCTTGTGGTGGTGCTTGCTGAGTAAGGAGCCGCAGCAGTGCGCTGTCGCCTTCCAAGCCCACGATCTGTTGAGGCGGCGCATTTGACGATCAACGGGCTACGCGGCTATTTGCCAAGTGAAGGGTGGCTGTAGGTTGGCGCTCACCCTACCATGCTCATGCTCATGCGCAGATGAAGGCCGGCTTGCAGGTTAGACGCATCTTGCCTGACGTTTGACATGTTCTCGGGTCAACTAAGCGGTTTCGTTCGCGCATTTTGTATTGTCCATCCCCGTCTTGCGATGCTTAGTCCGGCGAGGCTACATCCAGGCCTTACGTCGATAACCTCTCGGAACCACACCCAGATTCAGGCCGTACTCAAGAAGCTGCGCATTTCATTTAGAGAGCTCAGCCGTTCCATATTCATCGCCCTCTCGACAATGGTTGTTCCATCTTTCTCCAGCGGCGTTCCACGAACATTGCGCAAGAATTTCTTCTCAACGTCTGTTTCACTCAA
>NZ_RZSG01000206.1:0-8370 GCF_003997725.1 Mesorhizobium sp. M4A.F.Ca.ET.050.02.1.1 | reverse complement strand
GAGGTGGCTCGGCGAAGCCGAGACGGAGTGGGGGTCGACCAGCGCTACATTAGACAATCCATGCGCCAAGCTACACGGTATCGCCAATGACCAGCCGCTTAGGATGACGGCGCCGACGCTTACGAGTTCGCTTAGAGCCCCAATTGCGCCCGCAATTCATCAGCGCTGTTGATCACCACGGCCCCCGGCGGCCCAGCCATCGGCGCTTCCGGCCAGAACATCGTCCGCATGCCCGCCGCAAGGCCGGCCATGGCGCCGGTCAGGCTGTCGTCGACCGCGACGGATTGCGCCGGATCGACCTCGGCCAGATGAGCGGCGCGCAGGAACGGCTCGGGATACGGCTTGCCTTCGCGCACGTCGTTGCGGCTGATCGTCTTCATGCCGGGGTAGATCAGGCCGACGGCACGCAGATTGGCATCGACGATCAGCCGGTCGGAATTGGAGACAACCGCCTGCTGCACGCCGCGTTCGCGCAATTCGTTGAAGATCTCGATCGCGCCCGGACGCGGCTTCAGCGTCTCGGCCAGCGGCAGATAGTGATCGTATTTGCGCACGATCCAGTCGTCGAAGGGCAGGTCGAGCCCGAATTCGTCGCGCAGCATTTCGTAGACCGGCCAGGCGGCGACGCCCAGCACACGCTCGTGCAGATTGATCGGCGGCGCGATGCCGACGCTGCGCAGCGCCGCCACCAGGGCCGCCTCGTGCAACGGCTCGCTGTCGACCAGCGTCCCGTCCATATCCCAGAAAACCGCTTTCGGCGTCATGCAAGGCTCCTTTGCCGATCCCCATAATCGGTTTGCGTGCCGAGATAAACCGTCAAGCAGGCCTTCCTTTGCCGCCGTCCCCATTCCAGGTCGCATCGGGAGTGCAGGCAATTGCCCTGTCGATAGGCAATTGCGCGTTGGCACATTCCCTGTAAGCTAGTGGTACCCGCGCCCTGTTGGGCGGGTTTGGGAGGCAGAAGTGAATTCGCGGCAGGACAGCGGCAGCAACCGGATGGACGACGCGGCGCGCGCCGGCTGGCTGTATTATGTTGCCGGCAACACGCAGGACCAGATCGCCTTGACGCTTGGCATTTCCCGCCAGACGGCGCAGCGGCTGGTGTCGCTGGCGGTCTCGGAAGGGCTGATCAAGGTGCGTGTCGACCACCCGATCGCCAATTGCCTCGACCTCGCGGCGCGGCTCAAATCGCGCTTCGCGCTCGATCTGGTCGAAGTGGTGCCGAGCGATCCCACCTCGTCCTCGACGACGATCGGCGTCGCCGAGGCGGCGGCGGCGGAAATCGAGCGGCGGCTGCGTTCCCCGGAACCCCTGGTCATGGCGATCGGCACCGGGCGCACGCTGAAGGCGGCGATCGAGCAGCTGCCGCCGATGGAATGCCCGCAGCACAAGGTGGTGTCGCTAACTGGCAACATCTCGCCGGATGGCTCGGCCGCCTTCTACAACGTCATCTTTACCATGGCCGATCGAGTCAAGGCACGCTCCTTCCCGATGCCGCTGCCGGTCATCGCCTCCTCGCCGGAAGAGCGGGACATGCTGCTCAGCCAGCCGATGATCCAGCCGACGCTGGCGCTGGCGGCGGAAGCCGACGTCACTTTCGTCGGCATCGGCGATCTCGGCCCCAAGGCCCCGCTCTATGAGGACGGCTTCATTTCCGAGGGCGAGTTGAAGTCGCTGCAGAAAGCGGGCGGCATCGCCGAGATCGTCGGCTGGGTGTTCGACCGCGAGGGCCGCATGATCGAGGGCATAACCAATGACCGCGTGTCCTCAGCGGCGCTGCCGTCGCGCGAAAGGTCGCTGGTCATCGCGCTCGCCATGGGTGAGCGCAAATTGCCCGGCATCCTTGCCGCCGTGAACCGGCGTCTGGTCAACGGCCTCATCACCGACGAGCGGACGGCGTCCGCGCTGCTGGCCAGTTGATTGGCGATAAAATCGCGATGTCTATTTGTGGCGTCCGCAGGGATCGTTGCCATCAAGAAAACCCATGTCGCGCTGCAGATGGGGCGACAATTCCCTGACGTCGACATAGCTGCGCCTGCGGCGCGCCAACCGCGAAAATTCCCTTGCCAGCACGGAAAACCAGCCATTCGCAGGGGTAGAAACAAGTCTTTCCTGGATCGTGGTCATGATCGTCAGCCTTGCTATGCTTGAACTGTGTTGATCGTCGACCCCAAATATCGGGATGATTGGCAGATGCTTCCAATCAAACGTCGATCATGACCCATAAAGAGGCCTTATGCCCGATCTCACCGCCCGACAGTTTGCCCAGCTCCCGCCGCTGCAAGCGATCCGCGTGTTCGAGGCCGTAGCCAGGCACCTCTCCTTCACCAAGGCCGCCGAAGAGCTTGGCATGACGCAGGCGGCCGCCAGCTATCAGATCAAGCTGCTCGAAGAGCGTATCGGCGCGCCGCTGTTCCTCCGCCTGCCGAAGCAGATCGAACTGACCGAACCCGGTCAGCGCCTGGCGCCGGCCGTCAGCGAGGCTTTTGCGCTGCTGAGCGGCGCCTATTCGGCCGCGCGTGCGGGGGCCGACGGCGTGCTTTGCGTCTCCACCCTGCTCACCTTCGCTTCGAATTGGCTGGCCCAGCATCTGGGCTCCTTCCAGGTCGCGCATCCCTCGCTCGCCGTGCGTGTCGACACCTCGAACCGTGTCGTCGATTTCGCCCGAGAAGATATCGACATCGCCATCCGTTCCGGCGGCGGCAAATGGCCGGGCGTGGAAACGCATATGCTGTTCAGGGCCGATTTCACCCCGGTGCTCAGCCCCAAGCTTGCGGCAAGTATCGGCGGTGTCAAGGAGCCGGCCGACCTGCTCAAGCTCCCGATCCTCGATCCGGGCGACATCTGGTGGCAGGAGTGGTTCGCACTCGCCGGTCTCCCGGCCGAAGAGCTCGCCAATCGCCCCGGCACCAGCATGGGCGCGCAAGCCTATGAGGCCAATGCCGCGATGGCCGGCCAGGGCGTGGCGATCGTCACCAGGGCCCTGTTCAAGAACGAACTTGCCGACGGGCGGCTGATCCAGCCTTTCGATCTGGTCGGCGACGATGGCCATGCCTATTGGCTGGTCTATCCGTCGGCGCGCCGCAACGTGCCGAAAATCCGCGCCTTCCGCGACGGGATCCTGGCCGAGATCGCCTGCCAATAGGCTGATCTCCAAAAACCGTCGCTGGTAAACTCTGCCGGCTCCTCTCAACGCATCCGCCTGTGAGCTTTCGCGCAGCGGTGCATGGGTCATTTGTGCTGCGCTGCAGCATCGAATCCGGCTTGACATAATTCACGCTAAGTGAGTAATTGCTCACAGCCAAGGCAAATGCTCACTTTGGTTTATGGGAGGAATTTGATGAAACTTCGCACGCTCACTTTGGGCCTGTTGTCGGCTAGCGCCCTTGCGTTCGCCGCGCATGCCGAATCCATCACCATCGCCACAGTCAACAATGGCGATATGGTCCGCATGCAGAAGCTGACCGACGACTTCACCAAGAAGAACCCCGACATCCAGTTGAACTGGGTCACGCTCGAAGAAAACGTGCTGCGCGAGCGCGTCACCACCGACATCGCCACCAAGGGCGGCCAGTACGACGTCATGACCATCGGCACCTATGAGGTTCCGATCTGGGCCAAGCAGAGCTGGCTGCTGCCGCTCGACAAGCTCGGCGACGACTATGACGTAAAGGACATCATCCCGGCTATCGCTGGCGGCCTATCGGTCGACGGCAAGCTCTATGCCGCGCCCTTCTACGGCGAGAGCTCCTTCGTCATGTACCGCAAGGACCTGATGGAGAAGGCCGGGCTGACCATGCCCGATGCGCCGACCTGGGACTTCATCAAGCAGGCCGCCGACAAGATGACCGACCGCGCCAACGGCGTGAACGGCGTCTGCCTGCGCGGCAAGGCCGGCTGGGGCGAGAACATGGCCTTCCTGACCGCCATGTCGAACTCCTTCGGCGCCCGCTGGTTCGACGAGAACTGGAAGCCGCAGTTCGACCAGCCCGAATGGAAGAACACGCTGCAGTTCTATGTCGACCTGATGAAGGCCGACGGTCCTGAGGGCGCCTCGTCCAACGGCTTCAACGAGAACCTGGCGCTGTTCCAGCAGGGCAAGTGCGGCATGTGGATCGACGCCACCGTCGCCGCCTCCTTCGTCTCAGACCCGAAGAACTCCACCGTCGCCGACAAGGTCGGCTATGCGCTGGCGCCCGACAATGGCCTGGGCAAGCGCGGCAACTGGCTGTGGGCATGGTCGCTGGCAATTCCCGCCGGCACGCAGAAGGCGGAAGCGGCCGAGAAGTTCGTCTCCTGGGCAACCTCGAAGGGCTATCTCGAACTGGTCGCGGCGAAGGAAGGCTGGGCCAACGTTCCGCCGGGAACGCGCACCTCGCTCTACAACAACGCCGAGTACCAGAAGGCGGCGCCCTTCGCCAAGATGACGCTGGACTCCATCAACGCGGCCGACCCGACGCATCCGACGGTCAAGCCGGTGCCCTATGTCGGCGTGCAGTTCGTCGCCATTCCTGAGTTCCAGGGTCTCGGCACCACCGTCGGCCAGCTGTTCTCGGCGGCCCTCGCCGGCCAGTCGAGCGTCGACGACGCGCTGAAGCAGGCCCAGGACGCAGCCACCGCGGCGATGACCGAGGGCGGCTACATCAAGTAAGGCTCCTCCCGGTGCCGAACGCCGGTAGCGCATCATGACCGGCATTGGCCGCCCGAAACCCAGTTCGGGCGGCCACCTTCACAATCAAGAAAATTGTGACGCAACTCTAAAATCCGGCTGACATTTGGAGGGTGACCGTCATGGCTACTCAGCAGACCCGTTCGCTTGCCCGCTTCATGATGGCGCCATCGGTGATCCTACTGTTCGTCTGGATGATCGTGCCGCTGGCCTTCACGCTCTGGTTCTCGTTCCTGCAATACAATCCGCTGAACCCGATCCGCGACGGTTTTGTCTGGTTCTCCAACTACAAGCTGTTCTACTCCAACCCGGCATTCTTTGCGGCCATTCTCAACACGCTGACCATCGTCGTCAGCGTGCTGGTGATCACGGTGGTCGGCGGCATCCTCCTGGCGATGCTCATCGACCAGCCGATGTGGGGACAAGGCATCGTCCGCATCCTCGTCATCTCGCCGTTCTTCGTCATGCCGCCGGTAGCGGCGCTGGTCTGGAAGAACATGATCATGCACCCGCAATACGGCGTCTTCGCCGATATTGCGCGCTTCTTCGGCGGCCAGCCGATCGACTGGTTCGGCCAGCATCCGCTGACCGCCGTTATCATCATCGTCGCCTGGCAGTGGCTGCCCTTCGCCACGCTGATCCTGTTGACCTCGCTGCAGTCGCTCGACGGCGAGCAGAAGGAGGCGGCCGAGATGGACGGCGCCGGCTTCCTTAGCCGCTTCATCTATCTGACGCTGCCGCACATGTCGCGCGCCATCACCGTCGTCATCCTGATCCAGACGATCTTCCTGCTCTCGGTCTACGCCGAGATCCTGGTCACAACCAATGGCGGCCCCGGCTACGCCTCCACCAACCTGCCCTTCCTCGTCTATCAGAAGGCGCTGCTCGAATTCAAAATCGGCCAGGCATCCGCCGGTGGCGTGATCGCCGTCATTCTCGCCAATATCGTCGCCTTCTTCGCCATGCGCGCAGTCGGCAAGAACCTCGATAAGTAAGGGAGGATAAGATGGCACGCGCAGTCACCACCCAGCACAAGACGATCGCCACGGTGGCGGCCTGGATCGTCGCCCTGCTGATCTTCTTCCCGATCCTTTACACGATCATCACTTCGTTCAAATCGGAGCAGGAGGCGATCCAGGGCTTCGCCCTGATCCCTTCGGGGACGTTCGAGAGCTATTCCGAGGTCCAGGCGCAGAGCGGCTATTTCAAGTTCTTCCTGAATTCGGTGATCCTGTCGGTTGGCTCGACCATCCTGGCGCTCATCATCGCCATCCCGGCGGCCTGGTCGATGGCCTTCTCGCCGACCAAGCGCACCAAGGACATCCTGATGTGGATGCTGTCCACCAAGATGATGCCGGCGGTCGCGGTGCTGTTCCCGATCTACCTGATCTTCCGCGACACCGGCTTGCTCGACAGCCGCGTCGGTCTGATGGTCATGCTGATGCTGATCAACCTGCCGATCGTGGTCTGGATGCTCTACACCTATTTCCGCGAAATCCCGGGCGAGATCCTGGAGGCGGCGCGCATGGACGGCGCCTCGCTATGGAACGAGATCGTCTATGTGCTCACCCCGATGGCGGTGCCGGGCATTGCCTCGACCATGCTCTTGAACATCATCCTGGCCTGGAACGAAGCCTTCTGGACGATCCGGCTGACCACCACCGAGGCCGCGCCGCTGACCGCCTTCATCAGCTCCTTCTCCAGCCCGCAAGGCCTGTTCTGGGCCAAACTGTCGGCGGCCTCGACGCTGGCGATCGCGCCGATCCTGATCATGGGCTGGTTCAGCCAGAAGCAGCTGGTGCGCGGCCTGACATTCGGCGCGGTGAAGTAGTAGGGCGCCGCAAGCGGCGGACGACGGACAATAATCCCTCGGGGAGGAAACCATGGGAAACATCACGCTCAAGAACGTCTCCAAATCCTTTGGGTCGACGACGATCATTCCGAACATCGACCTGGTCATCGAGGATGGCGAGTTCGTCGTGTTCGTCGGTCCGTCGGGCTGCGGCAAGTCCACGCTGCTCAGGCTGATCGCCGGGCTGGAGGACACCAGCGGCGGCACCATCAGCATCGACGGCCGCGACGTCACCGGCGAGGCGCCGGCCAAGCGCAAGCTGGCCATGGTGTTCCAGTCCTATGCGCTCTATCCGCACATGACGGTCGCCAAGAACATCGCCTTCCCGCTGAAGATGGCGGGCGAGGACCAGGCGACCATCGACAGGAAGGTCAAGGACGCCGCGCGGGTGCTCAACCTCACCAACTACCTCGAGCGTCGTCCGGGCCAGCTCTCCGGCGGCCAGCGCCAGCGCGTCGCCATTGGCCGCGCCATCGTGCGCCAGCCTTCGGCGTTCCTGTTCGACGAGCCGCTGTCCAACCTCGACGCCGCACTTCGCGGCACCATGCGCCTGGAGATCAGCGAACTGCATCATCAGCTCAAGACGACGATGATCTACGTCACCCACGACCAGGTCGAGGCCATGACCATGGCCGACAAGATCGTCGTGCTCAACGCCGGCAATGTCGAGCAGGTCGGCTCGCCGATGGAGCTCTACAAGACGCCGAAGAACCTGTTCGTCGCCGGCTTCATCGGTTCGCCGAAGATGAACCTGATCGAAGGCGCGCCGGCGGCGAAATACAGCGCCAAGACCATCGGCATCCGGCCCGAGCACATGAACATCTCGACCACGGCGGGCGACTGGAAGGCGACCGTCGGCGTCGCCGAGCATCTCGGCTCCGACACCTTCCTGCATGTCCAGGCCGACGGCGTCGGCACCTTGACGGTGCGCGCCGACGGCGAGCTCGGCGTCCATCATGGCGACACCATCTATCTGACGCCGGACCAGACCAAGCTGCATCGCTTCGGGCCCGACGGCAAGGCGATGGCCCGGTGAGGCTCAAAGGCAAATCGGCGCTGATCACCGGGTCGGCGCGCGGCATCGGCAAGGCGTTCGCCGAAGCCTACGCGCGCGAGGGTGCGACAGTGGCGGTTGCCGACATCGATCTGGCGGCCGCCGAAAGGACGGCGGCCGCTATCGGCGACAAGGCCTACGCCGTCAAGCTCGACGTCACCGATCAGGCCTCCATCGAGGCGGCGGTGAAAGCGGTGGAGACCAGGACCGGCGGCCTCGACATATTGATCAACAACGCCGCCATCTTCGACCTCGCGCCGATCGTCGAGATAACCAGGGCGAGCTACGACAAGCTGTTTTCGGTCAACGTCGCCGGCACGCTGTTCATGCTGCAGGCGGCTGCCCGTTCGATGATCGCCGGGGGCAAGGGCGGCCGGATCATCAACATGGCAAGCCAGGCCGGCCGCCGTGGCGAGCCGCTGGTCGCGGTCTACTGCGCCACCAAGGCCGCCGTCATCTCGCTCACCCAGTCGGCCGGGCTCGACCTGATCAAGCACCGCATCAACGTCAACGGCATCGCTCCCGGCGTCGTCGACAGCGACATGTGGGACCAGGTCGATGCGCTGTTCGCCAGATACGAGAACCGGCCGAAGGGCGAGAAGAAGCGGCTGGTTGGTGAGGGCGTGCCATATGGGCGCATGGGCAGGCCGGAAGACCTCGCCGGCATGGCCGTGTTCCTGGCCAGCGAAGAGGCCGAATACATCGTCGCCCAGACCTACAATGTCGATGGCGGCCAATGGATGAGTTGACGGGGATGAGTTGAGGGGGAAGGCGCCTCTCCCTGCCTCCGGGGAG
>NZ_RZSG01000205.1:0-8376 GCF_003997725.1 Mesorhizobium sp. M4A.F.Ca.ET.050.02.1.1 | reverse complement strand
CTGGAATTGCTCTTCTGTTCCTGCGCAATTCCGGACGGAAAACCGCTTCGCACTTTTCCTGGAATTGCTCTTCTGTTCCTACGCAATTCCGGACGGAAAACCGCTTCGCACTTTTCCTGGAATTGCTCTTCTGTTCCTACGCAATTCCGGACGGAAAACCGCTTCGCACTTTTCCTGGAATTGCTTTTAAGCAAAGCGACCCCGGCAGCCAGGCGCCGGGGTCGTGCCGATCGCCTACTGGCCGGTGACGATCTTGGTCCAGGTCCGCGTGATGACGCGCTGGGTTTTGGGATCGTATGGCTGGACGGTGTACAGCTTCTGCAAGGTCGCGGCGTCCGGATAGATCGCCGGATCGTCGAGGATCGCCTTGTCGACGAATTGCTGCGAGGCTTTGTTGCCGTTGGCGTACAGCACATAGTTGGACGATTTGGCGATCACTTCCGGCTTCATCATGTAGTTGAGGAACTCATGCGCCTCGGCGACATGCGGCGCATCGGCCGGGATCGCCATCTGATCGAACCACATCTGGGCGCCTTCCTTCGGCACCGAATAGCCGATCTCGACGCCCTGCTTGGCCTCGACGGCGCGGTTGCGCGCCTGGAAGACGTCGCCCGACCAGCCGACAGCCAGGCAGATGTCGCCGTTGGCGAGCGCGTTGATGTATTCGGACGAGTGGAACTTGCGGATATAGGGCCGGACTTTCAGGAGTGTCTCCTCGGCCTTGGCGATGTCATCGGGCGAGGTGCTGTTCGGGTCGAGGCCGAGATATTTCAGCGCCGCCGGGATGATGTCGGCGGGCGAATCCAGCACATAGACGCCGCAATCCTTCAGCTTGGCCAGCGTATCCGGATTGAAGAACGTATCCCAGCTGTCGATCTTGTCGGTGCCAAGGGCCGCCTGCACCTTCTTGATGTTGTAGCCGATGCCGACGGTGCCCCACATGTAGTTGATCGAATACTCATTGCCGGGATCGTATTTGGCGGTGCGCTCCTGAACGGTGTCCCACATGTTCGACAGGTTCGGCAGCTTCGACCTGTCGAGCTTCTGGAAAACGCCGGCCTGGATCTGGCGGGCGAGGAAATTGCCGCTGGGTACGACGACGTCATAGCCGCTGCCGCCGGCCAAAAGCTTGGTTTCGAGGATCTCGTTGGAATCGAACGTGTCGTAGACGACCTTGATGCCGGTTTCCTTGGTGAAATCGTCGATGATCGAACTGTCGATGTAGTCGGACCAGTTGAAGACGTTGACGACGCGGTCCTCGGCGTGGCCGCCGATGGTGAAAAGCGTCAGGAATGCCGAGGTCGCCGAAAGCCAGAGCGCTTTGCGGGTCATGCTGTTCTCCTTTGGTGAGTGTTCCGTCGCCAATCCGTCGCGGCCTCCGCGCGGCTGGGCATTTGCTTCAGATTATTGAGCTTTCTGGAGAGCGACAAGCGCGAACGGCCGGCTGCGCGGCGGTCCGACATGAGGCCGATGAAAGCTTTGGGCCGTTGCCGTGGCCTGGGGGATGTGCCGACGTCGTCAGAGGCTTTCGCCATGGCGCGGGCAGGGATATGACGATGTGGTCCGGTTCCGATTGGACCGGCATTGAGACTTGGCAAGATACGCCTGTCTTGTTGTTGCCGTGCCCTTAGCCTGCCCGCCCGGCAACGACGTTGTCAATGGCCCATCTCGCGCTTTGGCGCATCCGCTGCGTTAATTGGGGGATGGCAGTCCGGTGACGCCAGGGCGCTGGGGGCGCGGCTGCCGCTTGAACTCGAGCCCGATATGGACGAGCAGCGCCGTGACGACGACCGCACCACCGACGATGGTGCGCACAGACGGCACTTCCGAATGCACGAGCCAGACCCAGATCGGGCCAAGGATCGGCTCGAACGTGCCGAGCAGCGCCGCTATCGCCGCCGGGACGAGGCGGGCGCCGGTAGCGAAGAAGGCGAGGCCGACGCCGAGGTTGAGGACGCCGAAGGCGAACAGGAAGCCCATGTCGCGGCCGGAAACGGCAAATTCCGAGGCCTGGGAGGCCGCGAACGCGCCGGCGAGCAGCGCGCCGAGGCAGTTGGCCGGCGTCATGCGCACATGGGCGAAGCGGCGGGTGATCACCGTGGCGACCGAAAACATGCAGGCGATCAGCAACGCCAGGCTGTCGCCGACGGGAGACACGGTGCCGTCGAGCGATTCAGAGACCATGATGGCGACGCCGGCGATGACGGCGGCGATCGCCACCCAGGTCGCCGCCGCCACCCGCTCGCGAAACAGCACCCAGGCAAGCAGCGCGGCAAGCAGCGGCACGCCGGCCTGCATCAAGAGGATGTTGGCGACGGTGGTGTAGGAAAGCGCAACGATGAACGAGGTCGACGCGGTGGCGAAACAGATCGCGACGGCAAGGCCGGGCAGGCCCATGCCACGAAACAGTTTCAGCGTGCCTCGCCAGCCGTCGCGCCAAGCCATGAAGCAGAGCAGGAAGGCCACCGCCCAGAGCGAGCGCCAGAATACAATCGTCCAGTTGTCGGTAATGTCGATGAAGCGGGCGATGGTGCCGCCAAAGCTCCACATCAGCGCCGACAGGAACACCAGCAGCATGCCAAGGCGCTCGTCGCCAGGCGAGATGGCCGGGCGCGGCGGGACGGCTGGCGAAGCGTGCGATACGGCGTCGGTCATGGTTGCGACTGTCGGCGATTTCAGGGCGGCACGATGCGCGATGGGCGACAGAACCGCGCTGCATTCGCCTAACGCATCGGCGGCTGCAAGGCGTGATCCAGCCGCGCGTTCCGTTTGGCGCACTGGCGCATTAGCTCGACCAACGCGTCCAGCCCCGGCCGATACCTCCGGTTAAGAGGAGGCGTCCCGGTTGCGCCGAATGAGCCGCCAGAGGCCGACCAGGGGGACCAGCAAAATCACACCGAATTTCTTCAGCGCAATCAGCGCCACCGCCAGCAGTCCGGCCTTGGCCGCCAGCTTGCCCGCGATAAGGCCACCGATGCCCACAGCGGCGACGGTGTCGAAGCCTGGCCTGAAATCGACATACTTCTTGCCCGGGCTGAAGGTTGCGAGGCCAAGGACCTCGTCCAGGCTCTGCCTGATCTCGGGCAGTTGCTCCACCGTGGCGATGTAGCTCATCACGAAGACCCCCTCCCGGCCGAGAAAGCGCACATCGTAGTTGAGCGTGTGGACGGCATCGGTTCCGAACTGCAGCTCCTTGGCCCAGTGCAGACGTTTGTTGACGGCATCGTAGACGGGCGGCGAGGCCCAGCCGATCAAGGTGACGGGCTGAAATCCGTCCTTCACCCTTTGATCGTTGCTGGACAGGGTGTCCTCCTGCATGCTGCGCAACAATTCAGCGTAGTCGATCGACGCGGCGTCGCTGTCATCGACATAGCCGATCTTTTCCCAGCGCAACTCAATGCCCCAATTGTTCTCGGCGATGGGATCATGGCTGGTCGGAAAAATCATACCGACGGAGTCGGCACCGGCATCTGGCGGATTGCCCCAAGCCTCGGTCAGGACGGAGGCGGCATCCTTCTTGTCCAGGAAGTAGAACTTACCCTTGAGATCGAGGTGCACGCCTTCGGCAAGATCTATCGCACCGGTCCTGGGCTCGATCTTGTCAAGGAATGCCTTGCCGGCATCATTGTACTCTTGGTACGATTTGAAGAATTCCGAGGATTTCTCCGCAAATGCGGATGAGGCTGAAAGGGCAAGCGTCAGCCCAAGCCAAAAAACTTTCCTGTTCATCGCCGACCCCCCAGTCTTGCGCAATTCGTTTTTGATATCGCGGCGCTAATGCTTAATCAATATTGCCGACGGAAAGATTGCGTGGAGAACCCTCAATGGCTTGCTGTTGCAAAGGAGGATGGGCCTCCCGGGCCGACCAGCACAATCGACGTCACTGGAAATCGAAGGCGCTCAAGCCGGTCACCATCTCGTCCAGGCCAAGCGGCCGCGTCACCGGCGGCTCGGCGCGCGCCAAGCAACCGATGCGTTCGCAGAGCCGGCAGGCGGGTCCCACCGGCGTGGCGACGGCGACGCCCTGCCCCGACTTGCCGCTCGCCGTTCCCGGAAGGGCGCCGCCATAGACGATCTCGTCACGAAAGCCGATATCGCAGCCGATGAGCAGCGCCGTGCGGCGCGGCCGCTCCGAGAACGCGCCCTGTGGCCCTTCCAGCGTGCGGGCAATGCAGAGGAATTCGGCGCCGTCAGGCATTTCCACCGCCTCCACCAGGATCTGGCCGGGCTGGGTGAAGGCGGCATGGACCGGCAGCTTCGGACAGCCGCCGCCGAAGCGGCTCTGCGGAAAGCCCTGGCTGCCCGCCTTGCGGAAGCGGTTGCCGGCATTGTCGACCTCAAGCATGAAGAACGGCACACCGGAGGCGCCGGGACGCTGCAGCATGGTCAGGCGGTTGGCCGCCTGCTCGAAGGACACGCCGAAGCGCGAACGCAGCACGTCGATATCGTAACGGGCACGCAGCGCGGCGGCATGGAAGGCCTGATAGGGCATCATCAGGGCATGCGCCGCGTAGCGGCCGAGCTCGAAGCGGGCGAGCCGGCGGGCCTCGTCCGTGGTCAGCTTCAGCGCCTGGATCTCTCCAGCTACCGCGACCGTCATGCGGATCAGCGAGGCTTCCATCGCCACTTCGCGCAATTGGTCGAAGGGCGACAGCCGCTCGGACAGGAACAGGCGTTGCGAGTGGCGATCGTAGCGGCGGCGCCAGTTCGGCATGGTGGCGACGGGCAGCACCTTGACGACGATGCCGTATTCGCGCCTAAGCCAGGCTTTCAGCGCGCCGAACAGGTCGTCGCCGGGGTCAAGCAGCGCGGTGAAGGCCTCGGCCTCCTCCTCCAGCGCGGCGAAATGGTTCGGCCGGCGCTCGAATATCTCATGCACCTCATCGACCGGCAGGCGGGCGCCGGACAGCGCGGTGGCGCGGCCCTCGCGCGCCAGGAGCTCGTTGAGATCGGAAAGCCGCTCGGCCTGCTCGCGATAGGCGCGGAACAGTTTCACCATCGCGGCGGATGCGTTGGGGGCCGCTTCGGCGAGCTCGATCAGCTCCTGGTCGCCCGGCAGTTCGGCCGCCAGCAGCGGGTCGCCGAACACTTCCTTGAGCGCCGAAATCGACCCCTTCGCCTCGCCCTGCAATTCATGCGGATCGACCTTGTAGACCGAGGCCAGCCTGAGGATCAGTTGCACCGTCAGCGGCCGCTGGTTGCGCTCGATCAGATTGAGATAGGACGGCGAGATGCCTAACCCTTCGGCCATCGCCGTCTGGGTCAGGCCCTTGGCATTGCGGATGCGGCGGATGCGCGGCCCGGCAAAAATCTTCTGGTCAGCCACTCAAATCCATCCTTGACAGGAATTTACACGATCTGGCCGCAGAGGCCTGCGCGCAACCTTTTACAATCGTGACAATTTACAGAGCTTACCAGTCAAGCGCAACACTAATTTTCCCTTATTTTTCGGCCAAAAGCTCGGTTTTACTCGCGTGTTTCGCAGGGCGATGTAAATGATGTCACACACCAACGGCGCACAACTCCCATGACGCGACGTTTCCAAGAACCGACCTCGAATGAACTGGAGTATCCAATGACCGATTTTTACAACCTCGTCCCATCCGCGCCCGAAGGTCGCTTCGATGGTATCGAGCGGCCCTATTCGCCCGAGGATGTGAAGCGGCTGCGCGGCTCGGTCCAGATTCGCCAGAGCCTTGCCGAAATGGGCGCCAACCGGCTGTGGAAACTCATCCACGAGGAGGACTTCGTCAACGCCCTCGGCGCCATGTCCGGCAACCAGGCCATGCAGCAGGTCAGAGCCGGGCTGAAGGCGATCTATCTGTCAGGCTGGCAGGTCGCGGCCGATGCCAACACCGCGTCCGCCATGTATCCCGACCAGTCGCTCTACCCCGCCAATGCGGCGCCGGAGCTGGTCAAGCGCATCAACCGCACCTTGCAGCGCGCCGACCAGATCGAGACATCCGAAGGCAAGGGGCTTTCGGTCGAGACCTGGTTCGCGCCAATCGTCGCCGACGCCGAGGCCGGCTTCGGCGGACCGCTCAACGCCTTCGAGATAATGAAGGCCTTCATCGAGGCGGGTGCGGCCGGCGTCCACTACGAGGACCAGCTGGCGTCGGAAAAGAAGTGCGGCCATCTCGGCGGCAAGGTCCTGATCCCGACGGCGGCGCATATCCGCAACCTCAATGCGGCCCGCCTCGCGGCCGACGTAATGGGCACGCCGACGCTGGTCGTGGCACGCACCGACGCGGAGGCGGCGAAGCTTTTGACGTCGGATATCGACGAGCGCGACCAGCCCTTCGTCGACTATGATGCCGGCCGCACGGTCGAGGGCTTTTACCAGGTCAGGAACGGCATCGAGCCCTGCATAGCGCGCGCCATTGCCTATGCGCCGCATGCGGACCTCATCTGGTGCGAGACCTCGAAGCCCGATCTGGCGCAGGCCAAGAAGTTCGCCGAGGGTGTGCGCAGGCATCATCCGGGCAAGCTGCTCGCCTACAACTGCTCGCCGTCGTTCAACTGGAAGAAGAACCTCGACGACGCGACGATCGCCAAGTTCCAGCGGGAACTCGGCGCCATGGGCTACAAGTTCCAGTTCATCACGCTGGCCGGCTTCCACCAGCTCAACTTCGGCATGTTCGAGCTGGCCCGTGGCTACAAGGCGAGGCAGATGGCGGCCTATTCGGAACTGCAGGAGGCTGAATTCGCGGCCGAGGTCCATGGCTACACCGCGACCAAGCACCAGCGCGAGGTCGGCACCGGCTATTTCGACGCGGTCTCGATGGCGATCACCGGCGGTCAGTCGTCGACCACCGCCATGCATGAATCGACCGAGCACGCCCAGTTCAAGCCGGCAGCCGAGTGAGCTGCCACAGAAGACGACCAACAGAGGAAACGCCCGAGAGGGCATAGGACACAAGGAGAAGACCAATGGCATCGATAAGCCGCGTCAAGGAAAGGGCGGAAGAGCAGTCCTCGGCCATGAGCGTCGACCAGCAGGCGACCATCCGCATGCTGGCCAATGACCTGCACAGGCTCAACCAGTCGGTGATGAAGGCGGTCGAGGCGGGCGTCTCGGTGGAGCTCGTGCGCTCGGCAAGGCATCATGGCGGCGACGGCAATTGGGGCGACCTCCTGATCCCGGTGATCGTCACCCAGCAAAACCACGGCTGACCACGTTCCACGGTGGCGCATTCGCCGAATTCTGTCTCGCCCGCGCGGTAACGCGCGGGCGACTTTCGTTTTGCAAAGCCCGGCTCCGACTGCCAGGAATAAACCTGGCACTAAATTTTAGCTTTTCTTGCGATATTCTGGAAATTAGCCATTTCAGCTTGACACCAGCGGCGATCTCACGCCAATTGTCCCTCAAGTTTCAACCCTGCATTGAAACAGAGATGAGTGCCCGCCCGCACATGAGCCCCAGCAATCGCGAGACCAGGACTGAAAGACATCTGAATCCGGAGGGCCGTGGCGGCGGCGCCGAGATGCTGACCGATTTCTCTCAGGTGCTCGTCATCGGAAAGTCGCCGATAAACAGGGTCGTGGTGTCGAAAATCGTCGAGAAATCAGGGCTGAAGCCGATTTCCGAATCGCCCGATACGGCGGCGAAAGCCTTGCGCTGCCTCATTCCCGGCGCGATCGTGCTCGACGGCGGCGCCGACAACAAGGACTGCGACGCGTTGATCTCCGGAATAGATGCGCTCAGGCGGATTTCGGGCAAGGCATTGCCCTCGGTGATCCTGCTTTCAACCAAGACTGGCACACCGGAGAGCCTGGGTCTCTCGAGTGTGATCGATGTCGTGATCGCCAAACCGATCACTCCCGAGAGGCTGCAACCGGTGATCGACCGCCTGATCGGGTCAGGGCGCGGCTAGCAGAAACCGGATCCGCCGTTCCAGCGCTGGGGCACAAGTCAGCCGCTAGAAACGATGCTTTCAATCAACCTTGGCAGTTCGCCAAGATCGGCGATCTGGCGAAAACGCGGCGCGGCCCTCGGCGGCTCGACATGTTCGAGCACCCAGGTCAACTCGTGCGGCACGTGCACGCCCCAGCCGCCGGCGTCGATGGCCGGAACGACATCGGATTTGAGCGAGTTGCCGACCATCATGCTTTTCTCGGGCCCGTCGCCATGGCGGCTGAAGATTCGGGCATAGGTGGTCGCGCTCTTGTCGCTGACGATCTCGACGGCGTCGAACAGATCGCCGAGGCCTGATTGCGCCAGCTTGCGTTCCTGGTCGAAAAGGTCACCCTTGGTGATCAGCACCAGGCGATAGGAACCGGCCAGCTTCTCCACCGTCTCGCGCGCATGGGCCAGCGGCTCGATCGGATGGCTGAGCATCTCGCGGCCGGCGGCAAGGATTTCGGCGACCACCGATC
>NZ_RZSG01000204.1:0-8416 GCF_003997725.1 Mesorhizobium sp. M4A.F.Ca.ET.050.02.1.1 | reverse complement strand
GGATCATGCGCAAAATCAAAAGTGACGGTGCCGGTCCGGCCGGCGTGACGTAACGTAACGGGCATGAAACAGGAACTGCCTTGACAGGCAGCGGCGGCGCTTGGCCTTCGCGAATGCAGCAAAACCTTGATTCTTCCGACTTTTTGTGCTACATCAGCCAAACATGCCGGTGACACAACGTCGATTTATGGCGCAAACGCCCCAAATCACTGAAAGGTGAGCTTCTCAATCCGGACCAGAGCGATCTGGGGCAGGCGGTCGCAATTATGCGGTGTGCTTGCCCTGGCTTTTCCGGATGGGCTCATCTGTTGTGCGGCTAACGGTCGGCGATCCCGATCGCGCGAGTTCAGCCGGCGCCGCCATGCCGGCGCTACAACAAGGAGTTCAGGGCGTAATGGCAACGATCACCCCGCAGAAGAAGTCCAACGCAGCGCGTCACGGTTTCAAGACCGGCGAGTTCATCGTCTATCCGGCGCACGGCGTCGGCCAGATCGTCTCGATCGACGAGCAGGAAGTCGCCGGCCACAAGCTGGAACTGTTCGTCATCGACTTCCAGAAGGACAAGATGCGCCTCAAGGTGCCGGTCGCCAAGGCGACCTCCATCGGCATGCGCAAGCTGTCGGAAGAGGATTATGTCGACCGCGCGCTTAAGGTTGTGCAGGGCCGTGCCCGCATCAAGCGCACCATGTGGTCGCGCCGCGCCCAGGAATATGATGCCAAGATCAACTCGGGCGACCTGATCTCGATCTCGGAAGTCGTGCGCGACCTCTACCGCGCCGACAACCAGCCGGAGCAGTCCTATTCCGAGCGCCAGCTTTACGAGGCCGCGCTCGATCGCATGGCCCGCGAGATCGCTGCCGTCAACCGCATGTCGGAGACCGAGGCCGTGCGCCTTATCGAGGTCAACCTCAACAAGGGCCCGAAGCGCGGCGCCAAGGCCGACAATGAGGAAGCCGAACAGGAAGAAGCTGCCTGAGCTTTTTTCCTTCGGGAATTCAGAAAACCCGGCCTCGTGCCGGGTTTTTTGTTTCGGAAGGCTACTCGCCGCCAGTTTCCCTGTGCGATTCCTGCCTCAGCGAGGCAATGAAGCGTTTCGTCCGCTCGCGCTCCGGCCTGTCGAACACGACCGAGGCCGGGCCTTTCTCGACGACGACGCCGGCATCGAGGAACACCACCTCCTGCGCGATCTTGGAGGCGAGCCTCAGATCGTGCGTGGCCATCACCATGGTCGTGCCTTCCCGGGCGAGCTGGCCGAGCACGTCGACCACTTCCTGCGCGAGCTCCGGGTCGAGCGCCGAGGTCGGCTCGTCGCACAGCAGCACACGCGGCGACGGCGCCAGCGCCCGGGCGATCGCAACACGCTGCTGCTGGCCGCCTGACAGCGTCGCCGGCCAGGCATCGGCCTTGTGCGCCATGCCGACCTTCTCGAGCAGGGCCATTGCCCGTTCGCGGGCTCTGCCGGCCGTCCATCTCAGCACCGTCACCAGCCCTTCCATGACGTTCTCGATCGCGGTGCGATGCGGGAACAGCTGGAAGTTCTGGAACACCATGCCTGTCTGCAGGCGAATGCGCTGGATGTCCCTGGCGGGTACCTTGACCCCCGGACGGAACTGCAGCGTCTCCTCACCGATGCGCAGCGTGCCCGAGCTTGGAATCTCCAACAGATTGATGCAGCGCAGAAGAGTGCTTTTTCCGCCCCCAGAGGGGCCGACAAGCGCCGTCACGCTACCTTCCTCGATGCTGACGGTGACACCCTTCAGGACGAGATTGTCGCCGAACCGCTTCTCGATGTTGTCGAGGCCGATCATGCATTCGCCTCCAGGAAGCCGCCGTAGCGGTTGAGGCGTACCTCCAGCCGCGCCTGCAGCACCGACAGCACCGAGCTCATCACTAGGTAGAGCGCCGCCGCCTCGATGTAGAGGATCAGCGGCTCGTAGGTGGTGGCGACGATGCGCTGCGCCGCCTGGAACATCTCCGGCACGGTGATGGCGGCCGCCAGCGAGGTGTCCTTGACCAGAGAGATGAAGGTGTTGGAAAGCGGCGGCACGGCGACGCGCCCTGCTTGCGGCAGAATCGTGCGCCGCATCGACTGGCTCCAGGTCATGCCGATCGAATAGGACGCCTCCCACTGCCCTTTCGGCACCGAGCCGATGACGGCGCGGATGATCTCCGACGTGTAGGCGCCGATGTTGAGCGTGAAGCCGATCAGCGCCGCGGGAAAGGCATCGAGCAGAATGCCGATCGAGGGCAGACCGTAGAAGATCAGGAACAGCTGCACCAGGAGCGGTGTGCCACGGAATATCCAGACATAGAAGCGGGCCACGGCCGCCAGCGGCTTTGGGCCGAACAGCCTGGCAGCGCCGTGGCCAGCCCGGCGGCGAGGCCGCAGGCGAACGACAAAAGCGTCAGCGGCACGGTGAAGATCAGCGCCGCCCATAACAGGGTCGGCAGCGATTCCAGCATTAATTGCAGCCAGTGCGGCACGGGGCCCTCTCCTTGCCAGATGCAGCCTGAACAGGCGTCGGTAGAGCCCGCGTCGCGACGTGCGGCTGCGGCGAAGACTGCGGGCGCATATCACGCGAAAATCGGCGAGCCGTCAAAGACGGCCCGCCGATGTCCTGGGGCCGATTCGCGGCCCGATCAGGCGGATTTACTGCGAAACGTCCTGGCCGAAATAGGTGTCGGCGATCTTCTTGTAGGTGCCGTCCGCCTTGATGTCGGCCAGCGCCTTGTTGATCGCGGCGACCAGTTCCGGATCGCCCTTGCGCACGATGACGCCGGAATAGTCGGCGTTCTCTTCCTGCGCGGCGATCTTCACATTGGCGTCGGGCTTGTGCTTCTTGAAATCGAGGAAGGACAGGCTGTCGTTGATGGTGGCGTCGGCGCGGCCGGTGAGCAGAAGCTGGATCGACTGGTCGAAGCCGTCGGTACCGACGAGCTCGGCGCCGTTGATCTCGGCGAGCTTGCCGTAATTGGAGGTCAGCGACTGCGCCGCCTTCTTGCCCTTGAGGTCGGCGAAGGTCTTGATCTCGGTGTCGTCACCGCGCACGATCAGCACCGCCTTGGAGGCGACGTAGGGATCGGAGAAATCATATTTGGCCTTGCGCGCGTCGGTGATGCCGACCTCGTTGATGACGGCGTCGTAGCGGTTGGCGTCGAGGCCGGCGATCAGGCCATCCCACTTGCCTTCGAGGAATTCCACCTTCACGCCGAGCTTGTCCGCGACCGCCTTGGCGATTTCGACGTCGAAGCCGACCAGCGCGCCCGAGGCGTCATGATAGGTGAAGGGCGCATAGGTGCCTTCCGTGCCGACCTTGATGACGCCGGCCTGCTTGATCTGATCGAGATTGGCGCCGGCATGCCCGGCGGTGACCGCCAGAGCCTGCAGCGTTCCGGCGATGATGAGCGATTTAAGCCATTTCATTTTTCTGTGATCCCGTTTTGGCCGGTGCCCCGGCGCGGTGTAAGAGCCGGAAACTGACAGATAGAGATGCGCGAAATAAGGAACCAGATTTCAAAAATATGGCATTCCAGAAACGAGATTCTCCAACTCGTACCAGAAACGGCCTACAACTCCCGCTCCGGCCATTTGTCTCGTCTCCAAGACAACACAAGGCCGTCCGGCCGTCGCGGCGGAACATTCCACTGCATGGCACGTTCTTGGCTTTGTAGGGCGCGGCGCCGCCATTTCAACCGCTGCTGACGCCGCTGAAGGGATCGGACACCGAAATGTCCGTGACGTCAGGACAAGGGAGCGCGGCATGATTGAGGACACGGCAGGACGGACGATGGTCCGCGCGGCGATGAAGGCGCCCTATCTGGAGCGCGAGGAGGAGCATCTCCTGGCCTTGCGCTGGAAAGAGGATAACGACCAGCAGGCACTGCACCGCATCACCGTCGCCCATATGCGGCTGGTCATCTCCATGGCCTCGAGGTTCCGCCACTACGGCCTGCCGCTCGGCGACCTGATCCAGGAGGGCCATGTCGGCCTGCTCGAGGCGGCCGCGCGCTTCGAACCGGAGCGCGAGGTGCGTTTCTCGACCTATGCCACTTGGTGGATCCGAGCCTCGATGCAGGATTACATCCTGCGCAACTGGTCGATCGTGCGCGGCGGCACCAGTTCGGCGCAAAAGGCGCTGTTCTTCAACCTCCGGCGCCTGCGCGCCCGGCTGGCGAATGGCGCCGAGCCGATCTCCAACGCCTCGCTCTATCGCGAGGTGTCGGCGGCGCTCGGCGTGCCCGAAGCCGACGTGGCGATGATGGATTCGCGCCTCTCCGCGCCCGACAGCTCGCTCAATGCGCCGCTTGGCGACGATTCCGGCCCGGCCGAGCGCATGGATTTCCTGATCTCGGACGATCCCCTGCCGGACGAGGTCGTCGGCGACACGATCGACATCGAGCGCCGCTCGCTGTGGCTGAAGGCGGCGCTCGGCGCGCTCAATGCGCGCGAGCTGAGGATCATCGAGGAGCGCCGGCTGACCGACGAGGGCGCGACACTGGAAGCGCTCGGCGAGGCGCTCGGCATTTCCAAGGAACGCGTGCGCCAGATCGAGGCGCGCGCCATGGAAAAGCTGAAAGTCGCGCTGGTCGAGCAGAACCCGGAATTCCTGGCGACAGCCGCCTGACTCCTGCCTGCCTAGGCTTACCTATCAGTGACGATCTTGACCTTGTCGCCGGTCGAAACAGCGGCGCCGGGCGACAGCGCGTTGAGCACCCTGAACAGGTCGAGCTTCCGGTCGACGCCGACCATCTGAGCGGCGAGCGAGCCCATGGTCTGCCCGGCCTGCACGGTGACGACGCGGATATGCAGTGGCTTCAGCGCCGCCTTCTCGGCCGCGCTCAGGATGCGGAACGAGCCGCTGACCGAGCGCGCCACCGGCTCAAGCGCAGTGCTGGCCGCCGGTGCCGCCGTCAGCAGCCGGTAGACCTGGCCGCCGGCGCGGATGACCGCGATGTCGAACTGCCAGCCGTCGGCGCCGGCGCGCGCCACCGCCGCCTCGTTGCCGTTGATGGTTTCCTGGTGAACGCTGGCGTCATCGAGGCCGGCCACCCAGCCGCTGCGGATGTAGTCGGTCAGCGCCCGCGACTTGTCGATCGAAACGCCGTCGAAACGGATCGCCATGTCGCCGGGGCCGGTCGCCGTCACCGCCGCGGCCGAATTGTCGATGACGAAGCCGTCGGGCACGGTGAACGACACGCCGAGGCCCGGATGCAGGAAGGTCTGGCCGCGCACATAGCCCTCTTCCGGCGTGTCGCCGTAGAGCAGCCCGTCAATACCGGCCAGGAAGGCGTCGCGGTCGCGCGTGCCGATGCCCGGCGGGCCGAAGTTGCGGGCAAGGCGCTGGGCAAGATCGATCCGCTGCGGCGTGTTGGGATGAGTCGCCAGGAAGTCCAGGCTGGCGTCGGTGGCGCCGCTGATTGAGCGGAAATCGGTATAGGCCGACATCGACTGCAGGAAGCGGCCGGCGGCGTAAGGATCATAGCCGGCCTCGCCGATCGACTTGATGCCGATGGCGTCGGCCTGCAGTTCCTGGTTGCGCGAGAACTGCGCGAGCCTCAGCTTGCCGCGGATCAGCGCCGCCTTGGCTGTCGGGCTGTCGCCCAGCACATCCGACACCACCTTGGTCGCCAGCCCTTCCTCGGCCTCCAGCTGCTGCCGCTGCAGGCCGTGATTGGCGGTGACGTGGCCCATCTCGTGCGCGATGACGGCGGCGAGCTCGGACGAATCATTGGCCAGCGCCAGCAGGCCGCGCGTTACATAGAGATAGCCGCCGGGCAGCGCGAAGGCGTTGACGTTGGGCGAATTGAGGATGGTGATGCGGTAGGTCTGGGTCGGATTGGCCGACACCACCGTCAGGTTGCCGACGACCTTGGCCACCATGCGCTCGAGCTTGGGATCGGAATATTCGCCGCCATAGGTGGCGAGGATGCGCGGATGCTGCGCCTTCGCCATTTCGGCGAGCTTCGAGTTGGCGACAACATTGTCGACGGTGATCGGCTTGTCGGACGGCTGGAAACCGGACTCCTGCACATCCGGCGGCGTGAACATCTGGCAGCTGGCCAGCGCCACGGCAAGGCCGGCAAGCGCGAGCAGTCGCGCCAGCGGCTTCGTCAGCAATCTATGCTTGCCGGTCGGCAGATCGGCTTCCTTTCCAAATCTTTGCGGGCAAATCACGGCCTGTGCCAGACCAGTATGGGCGGACCTAGCCATACTCCTCCAGTCAAGGCAAGCAAACGCTGCATCACCCGAACCCGGTTTGAGCGTAAATTATGTCCGCTTCCGGGCAACATGCCGAGATCCGGCAGCAATGCATGTCACCTGGAAATGTGCTGTGGTTTTGAGGCAACGACCTGCTCAAAAACAGAACCCAAGCGCATCCCTTGAGGTCGTTCAGGCGCGACGCCCCTTGGCTGGATCCATGCCGACATAGCGCCGAAAGCCGTCCGGTCCAGAGGCGTCGAAGAAGTTGGCCGCCGTCCCCGTCGCGGCGACCGTGTGGTTGTCAAGGAAGACCATGTCCTGGCCGATGCGGCGCGCGTCCTCCGGCTGGTGCGTGACGAACAGCACCGTCATCTGCCGTTCGGTATGGACACTGGCCAGCAAATCGAGCATGTCGTCGCGCAGCGCCGGTCCGAGCGAGGCGAACGGCTCGTCGAGCAAGAGCACCGGCCGGTCGCGCACCAGCACGCGCGCCAGCGCGACGCGCTGCCGCTCGCCGCCGGAAAGCTCGCGTGGCAGGCGCCTCTCCTTGCCCGCAAGGCCGACACGCGCCAGCGCATCGGCAATTGCCGCATGGTCGGCATCAGTGAGGCTGAGCGACGGCGAGCGGCCGAGCCCGACATTCCGCTCCACCGAAAGATGGGCGAACAGATTGTTCTCCTGGAACACCATCGAGACCGGCCTCACCGAAGGCGGCGCGGCGCTGACATCGCCACCGTCGATCAGCACGCGGCCGGATCCTGGCATCTCGAAACCAGCCACCAGGTTGAGCAGCGTCGACTTTCCCGAACCGCTCGGCCCCATGATGGCGGTGATCTTCGAGGCGGCGAACCCGACGTCGAAACGGAACGGCGCTTCGCCATAGCTGAACGAAACGTCCTCGAGCCGGACGGCCGCGCCTTTCGCCCCGACTTCCTTCGCCGGCGTCATGATTTCTCTCCTTGCCCGAGGCGATCGGCGGCAAGCACCAGCGCCAGGCAGACGAGACCGAGCAGCAAGGCAAGGCCGGCGGCGTCGGCGGTGCGATAGCTGCCCATGCGCGCCAGCAGAAGATAGGGCAAGGTCTGCACGGAATCGCTGCCGAACAGCGCGATTACGCCGAGATCGCCGAGCGACAGGGCCATGGCGAAGGCGAAGCCGGTTGCGAGCGGCCGCCTGAGCGACGGCCAGTCGACCAGGCTGAGCCGGTTCCAGCCTGATATGCCGAGCAGCAGGCAGAGCCTCTCGTGGCGCTCGCTTGCTGCATCGTAGGCGGGGCGGATCGCGCGGATGGCAAAGGGCATCGCCATCACCGCGTTGACTGCGACGACCATCACCGGGGCGAGGGCAAAGACGTCGCTGACCGTACGCAAAAGCAGGAACCAGCCGGCGCCGACGACGATGGGCGGTACGACGAGGACGAACCCGGCACCGGTATCCGTTGCGTGCTCCAGCAATGTCTTGCGGCCGGCACAGCGCTTCAGGGCCAGCGCCCGGCGCGCCGCGATCAGCGCCAGCGACATCGCCACCGCGAGCGACGCCGACAGGAAGGCCAGCACCACGCTGGTCTGCGTCGCCTGCCGCACCGCGCTCTCGCCGGCGAGCCGGCCGAGATCGGCGCCGAGGCCCGCCGCGACCGTGGCCGCCATCGGTCCGGCGACGAACAGCAGCGCGAGCACGATCAGAGCCGCGTTCAGCGAGGTTTCCGCCGGGCTCGCCGAAAAGTACCGGCGCGGCGCCACCGGCAGGTTGGCGTCGCCGACGGTGTTGGCGCCGAGCCGCGTCAGTGCAAGCACTACGGCGAAGGTCAGCGCGATCTGCAGCAGCGTCAGCGTCACCGCCCGCGCCGGATCGAAATCGAAGCGCAGCGCCTGGTAGATGGCGACCTCCAGCGTCGTGGCGGCCGGCCCGCCGCCGAGCGTCAGCACGATGGTGAAGGAGGTGATGCAAAGCATGAAGACCAGCCCGGAGACACCGGGCAGCGCTGCCCGCAACGCCGGCCATTCGATCAGCCGGAAGGCGGGCCGACCGCCCATGCCGAGCTGGCTTGCCAATCGCCAGTGATTGGCCGGCACCGTGCCCAGCGCCTCGAGGAACAGCCGCGTGGCCAGGGGCAAGTTGAAGAAGACATGGGCAACGAGGATGCCGGACAGTCCGTAGATGCCCGGCCAGTTCCGTCCGCCGAGCAGGCCGGCGAAATAGCCGGCATTGCCGTAG
>NZ_RZSG01000203.1:0-8436 GCF_003997725.1 Mesorhizobium sp. M4A.F.Ca.ET.050.02.1.1 | reverse complement strand
CCCTGCGCCCGGATCATCGCCAGGGCGGCCGCCTTGAATTCGGGAAAGTAGCTTTCCGTCGCGTCCTCGGCGACGAGGCACTCGTAGCCGCGGTCGTTGGCCTCGCGCATCGTCGTCTGCACGCAGACCTCGGTCGTCACGCCGGCAAAGATGAGTTGCCGGGCGCCGATCCGCTTCAGGTCTTCGCCGAGGCCGGTCGCGTAGAAGGCGCCCTTGCCGGGCTTCTCGATGACGATCTCGCCGGGCAGGGGCGCGAGCTCGTCGAGGATCGCGGTGCCCGGTTCGCCGGCGATCAGCACGCGCCCCATCGGACCGACATCGCCGATGCGGATCGACGCGTTGCCGCGGTCCCGCTTGGCGGGCGGCAGGTCCGACAGGTCGGGCCGATGGCACTCCATGGTGTGGATCACCGGCAGGCCGGCGGCGCGAAAGCCTTCGATCAGCCGCTTCACCGTGGGAACGATCGCGGTGATCCGGCTGACGTCGTTGCCGAGGCTGGCGCCGAAGCCGCCCGGCTCGGCGAAGTCGCGCTGCATGTCGATGACAATGAGCGCCGTCGCCTCGGGCTTGAAGGCGAAGGCGAAGGGCTGTGCTGCGATTTCCGCCATCAGTGATGCCCCGCCATGTGCTCGCCGATCGTCTGCACGCTCGCCTGCGCGATCGGCGTCTCGTAGACGAGCGCGCCGTCGGACATCACGAGGATGCGGTCGGAGAGTTCCAGGAGTTCATCGAGGTCTTCCGACATCAGCAGCACCGCTGCCCCCGCATTGCGCGCCTTCATGATGCGGGCGCGGATTTCGGCGACGGCGGAGAAGTCGAGGCCGAAGCACGGGTTGGAGACGATCAGCAGGTCGACCTCGCCGGTGAGCTCGCGGGCGAGCACCGCGCGCTGCACGTTGCCGCCCGACAGCGAGGCGATGGGTGAGGAGAGCGAAGCCGTCTTGACCTTGAACTGCTCGACCAGCCGGGCGCTGAAGGATTTGATGGCGCCGGCGCTGATCCAGCTCACCGGCTTGCCGTTGCCGTCCACGTCGAAGGTGCGGAAGGCGATGTTCTCGGCGACTGTCATCCTCGGCGCGCAGGCATTCTTGAGCGGTTCCTCCGGGATCAGCCGCACGTTGAGGGCGCGCGCCTCTGCCCGCGTCGCCGCATAGGCGGAGCCGCGCACCATCACCTCGCCGCCATTGCGCGGGCGCTGCCCGGCCAGCACTTCGAGAAATTCCTTCTGGCCGTTGCCGGAGATGCCTGCGATGCCGACGATCTCCCCGGAGCGAACGCCGAGATCCGCGATGTCGATCGATTTGTGGCCGGTGCGGTCGGGCGCCCTCAGTGCCTTCACCTTGAGCACAATCTCGGCGTCCGGCTTAGGCTCGACGCGGCTGTCCAGGGCGGCGATCGGCTGGTCGCCGATCATCATCGCCGCCATCTCTCGGTGAGAAAGGTCGGCGACCTTGCCGGTCCCGGTGAGCCTGCCCTTGCGCAGCACCGTGATGTCGTCGGCGAATGCCGTGACCTCATGGAATTTGTGGGAGATCATCAGCACGGTGAGATCGCCGGCCATGGTCATGCCGCGCACCAGGCCAAGCACTTCCTGCGCCTCGCCCGGGGTAAGCACGGATGTCGGCTCGTCCAGGACCAGGAAATTGCGGCCGAGGTAGAGCTGCTTGATGATCTCAAGCTT
The DNA here is from genome assembly GCF_003997725.1 of Mesorhizobium sp. M4A.F.Ca.ET.050.02.1.1. Classification (NCBI taxonomy): domain Bacteria; kingdom Pseudomonadati; phylum Pseudomonadota; class Alphaproteobacteria; order Hyphomicrobiales; family Phyllobacteriaceae; genus Mesorhizobium; species Mesorhizobium sp. M4A.F.Ca.ET.050.02.1.1. The sequence continues at coordinate 6,755 of NZ_RZSG01000203.1, read as the reverse complement.
CTGTTTCTCGCCGGCGGCGAGCTCGGCCACCTTGACGTCGAGCGGCAGCTTGAAGGGCATGCGCTCCATGAATTGGGCAAGCGCGCCGCGCTCCTTGCGCCAGTCGATGACACCGGGCACCTTCTCGCGCGAGATGACCAGGTTCTCGGCGCCGGTCAGCGACGGGACGAGCGTGAAATGCTGGTAGACCATGCCGAGACCGAGCGCCGAGGCATCCCTGGGGCTGGCGATCGTCACCTCGCGTCCGTCGACCAGCATGTCGCCCGACGTTGGGTGGTAGAAACCCATCATGCATTTGACCAGCGTCGACTTGCCGGCGCCGTTCTCGCCGAGCAGGGCGTGGAAGGAGCCGGCCAGCACCTTGATCGAGACGTCGTCGAGCGCCGTGAAGGCGCCGAAGCGCATGGTCATGCCGATGGTCTCGACGCCGATCGCCTTGCGATGGGGAGTTCCGCTCATCGCCGGTCCCTCACGGCAATTGGGCGACGAGCGCGGCGGAATTCGACACCGCGCCGAAGACGCCGCCCTGCATCTTGATCATCTTGATCGCCGCCAGATGGTTGCCGTAGTCGGTCGCCCCGCAGCAGTCCTCCAGCATCACGCATTCGAAGCCGCGATCGTTGGCCTCGCGCATGGTGGTGTGCACGCAGACATCGGTGGTGATGCCGGTGAGCACGATGTTTGCGATGCCGCGCTGGTTGAGGATCAGTTCGAGGTCGGTGGCGCAGAACGAACCCTTGCCGGGCTTGTCGATGATCGGCTCGCCCTCGGCCGGATAGAGGTCGGGGATGATGTCCCAGCCCGGCTCGCCGCGCACCAGGATGCGCCCGCAAGGGCCGGGGTCGCCGATGCCGGCATTGATGCGGCGCGAGCGCCAGCGCTTGTTGGCGGGAAGGTCGGCAAGGTCGGGGCGATGGCCCTCGCGCGTGTGGATGATGGTGTAACCCTTGGCCCGCATGGCGGAGAGCACCGACTTGATAGGCTCGATCGGCGCCCTGACCAGCGACAGGTCATAGCCCATATGGTCGACATAGCCCCCCGGTCCGCAGAAATCGGTCTGCATGTCGATGATGATCAGCGCCGTGTTGTCCGGCCCCAGATCGCCATTGTAGGGCCAGGGATAGGGATCGGCGTCGATGTAGCGCTGGGTGATCTCGGCTCTGGCGTTCATGGCAAAACTCCGGTCTCGCGAGCGGTTCCTGGGAGGGTCACTTGGTGATCGACAGTTCGCCCGGCGCGCCGGCGAGCGTGCGGCTCGGCGACGAGGTGGCGATCATGATGATGAGGGTGAGGATGTAGGGCGCGGCGTAGAACAGGTAGTAGCCTTGCGTCACGCCCACCGACTGCAGCGCAGGACCGAGGGCGCCGGCGCCGCCGAACAGCAGCGCGGCGGCGAAGCAGCCGAGCGGGTTCCAGCGCGCGAAGATGACCAGCGCCACCGCCATCAGCCCCTGGCCCGACGAGATGCGCTCCGTCCAGCTGCCGGGATAGTAGAGCGACAGGTAGGCGCCGCCGATGCCGGCCAGCGCGCCGCCGACGCCAGTGGCGAGCAGACGCACCGTGTTCGGGTTGAGGCCCATGGCGCGCGCGGCATCGGCGCTGTCGCCGACCACGCGCACGATCAGGCCGACACGGGTGTTGCGGAAGGCCCACCAGAGGAAGACGGCAAGCGCTGCTCCGATCAGGAACAGCACGTTGACGTTGAGCGCCGCCTGCACCTGCGGGATGTTCGACCAGGCACCGAACGGGATCGCTGGCAGGTCCGGCGCCGAGGGCTGGATGAACGGCTTGCCGAAGAAGAAGGCTAGCCCAGAGCCGAACAGCATCAGGGCGATGCCGATGGCGATGTCGTTGACCTTCGGGAATTTGCAGATCCAGCCATGGAAGAGACCGAAGCAGAGGCCGGCGATTGCCGCCGCAAAAAGGCCGAGCCATGGCGAGCCGGTCATCACGGCGACCGCGTAGGCGCTCATGGCGCCGAACACCAGCGTGCCCTCGAGGCCGAGATTGATGCGGCCGGAGCGCTCGGTGATGGCTTCGCCGAGCGACACGAAGATGAAGGGGGTGGAGACGCGGATGGCGCCGCCCAGTATGGCGAGCGGCACGCCCCAGAGGCCGATGTCGGTCGTTTCCATCAGGCGCTCCCCTTCAGGACATCAGGCCCCTGCCAGAGGTCCGGGTTGAAGGGCTTGAAGCGGCCGTAGAGGGTCTCGCTGAACAGGATGACGATGAAGAGCATGCCCTGCAGCACAAGCACGGTCGCATCGGGTAGGTCCATGCGGCGCTGGATCAGGCCGCCGGAGGCGTCGATGCCGCCGAGCAGGATGGCGACCGGGATGATGGCGAGCGGATTGTGGCGGGCAAGGAAAGCAACGAGGATGCCGGTATAGCCGTAGCCGGCGGCGAGCGAGCCGTTGGCGCTGCCTTGCACGGCGGCGACCTCCAGCATTCCGGCAAGCCCGGCGAAGCCGCCGGCAAGCGCGGTGAAGCCGACGATCAGCGGGCCGACGGCAAGGCCCTGCACCTGCGCCGCCCTGACATTGCCGCCGGCGATGCGAGCGGCGAAGCCCCAGCGGGTCTTCTCGATCAGCAGCCAGGAGAGCACGCAGGCGAGGATGCCGACGACGAGGCCCCAATGCACCTCCATGCCCAGGATGTTGCCGATGCGGTAGATGTCGGCGAGCGGCTGGGTCGAGGGCTTGTTGAGCGAGGCCGGATCGCGCAGCGGGCCTTCAACCAGGTAATTCATCAGCGCGATGGCGATGTAGGCCATCAGCAGGCTGGAGATGGTCTCGTTGACGGCGCGGTAATGGCGGAGCGCGCCGACGGCACCAATCCAGATGCCGCCGGCGGCCACGCCCCCCACGCCCATGAGGAGGATGACGAGAAAGGATGGCGCGCCATTCAGCACCACACCAATGGCGGCGGCGGCGACGCCGCCGAGCACGATCGCGCCCTCGCCGCCGATGACGACCAGCCCAAGGCGCGCGGGCAGCGCCACGCAGAGCGCCGCGAGCAGAAGCGGAGCGCCGCGCGACAGCGAGTTCTGGATCGAGAACCAGGACCCAAAGCCGCCCCGCCACATGGTCTCGTATAGCTGGACCGGCGACTTGCCGACCAGCGCCACGAACAGGCTGAACAGCACCATGCCGACGACCAGCGCCGCGAGCGGAATGACAAACGCCTCAGCTCGCCTGGCGGTCCATTCGAGCGCCGCCCGATATCCCTTGGCACCGAGAATGGCCGGCATGTCCGCGCTGCTCACCGTGTCCGTCATCGTCCCGACTCCCTTAGTCGGCTCAGGCGGTCGAGCCGACGACGCCCTCGACGAGATAGTCCATGCTTTCAAGCTCGATGGCGGTCTCGGCGAAGGCCTGGCCTCCAGTGGCGACGACGACGCCCTTGTTGCTCTTCAGCGGGCCCTTGATGACGGAGAAGCCGCCCTTCATCATGTCGGCTAGCGTGCCGTCGAACTGCTTGCGGGCCACTTCGTTCACGGCGGGCCCGAGCGGGCTCATCTTGACGAAGCCGTCGGCCAGGCCGCCGCGGGTGAAATTGGGCAGCGGCGTGCCGGCGATGAGGTCATCGACGAACATCTTGTAGACCTTGGCCCAGTTCCATTCCGCTCCGGTCAGGTATTTCTCCGGTGCCAGCGGGCTCTGGTTGGCGTGATAGCCGCAGACGAAGGCGCCGCGGCCGGCGGCCGTCTCGACCACCACCTTCGGGCTGTCGACATGGCAGGTGATGACGTCGGCGCCCTGGTCGACCAGCGCGTTGGTGGCCTCGGCCTCCTTGACCGCCAGCGACCATTCGCCGGTGAAGATCACCTGGCAGGTGATCGCCGGATCGACCGAACGGGCGCCGAGCAGGAAGGAATTGATGTTGAGCAGGACCTGCGGGATCGGCTTGGCGGCGACGAAGCCGAGCTTCTTCGATTTGGAGGCGTGACCGGCGACGACGCCGTTCAGATACTGGCCCATGCCGATATAGCCGAAATAGGAACCGGCGTTCATCGGGTGCTTGTCCTTGTTCCACATCCCGCCGCAATGGCGGAACTGCACGTCGGGGAACTTCGCGCACATGGCGAGCATATGCGGATCGAAATAGCCGAAGGAGGTCGGGAAGATCAGCGAGGCGCCGTCGAGGTTGATCATCGATTCCATCGTCTTCTGGACGTCGACCGTCTCGGGAACGTTCTCTTCCTCGACGACGGAAATGCCCTCGATGCTCTTCAGCGTCGCCGCGCCCTCTGCATGCGCCTGGTTGTAGCCGTAGTCGTCCTTCGGGCCGACATAGATGAAGCCGACGGTCGCCGACGCGGCGAACGCCCTGCGGATCGGAAAGGCTGCCGAGGCCAGACCGAGCGCCGCTCCGGCGGCGGAGGTCCTGAGCAGATCGCGGCGGCTAAGTTTGAATCTCGCGGTCATATCGAATGCTCCCCTTTTTGGACCCGATCTCCGGGCCGGTTGCTATCCACTGGAAAAGTGCATGCAATCACTGTGCCAGTTTCAAAGCTTGCTTTTTCGCAATAAAATCAATGTGTGGGTTTAGAGGCTCTGCATAAACGCAAGGCAAGTGCATGCACTTTTTGCCTGATAAATGACCAGTTTGACATTGAGGTTAAAATCTAGGCATACAGGTGCAGCCTTGAGTCGAAATTCAGCCCGGGAGCCGTCCACCTCGCGGGTCTGCCTGCAACAAACTGGACGGAGGAGACGTGTCGGCAAAGCGCAGCTTGGTCAGGTCGGGCACGACCGTGGATCAGATGGTGAGGGCGATCGCGGACCGCATCGTCACCGGCTATCTGCGCCCCGGCGAAAGGCTCGACGAGGTCTCGCTAGCCGCCCGCTTCGACGTTTCGCGCACGCCCGTCCGCGAGGCGCTCGGCCATCTGAGCGCCATGGGGCTGGTCGAGAGGCGGCCCAACCGCGGCGCCATCGTCGCCGTGGTGACGCAGGAGCATCTCGCCTCGATGTTCGAAAGCATGGCCGAGCTGGAAGCGATCTGCGCGCGCTTCTCGGCCGAGCGCATGACCGGTGGCGAGCGCCGAGCGCTCGAGATGGAACATCAGGCCTCGGCGCGCCTGGTGCAGCTCGGCGCCGAGGAGGACTACGAGTATTTCAACACCGAGTTCCACAGCCGGCTTTATCGTGGCGCCCACAACGCGCATATCCAGGACCTGACCGTGACGACGCGCAGCCGGCTGGCGCCGTTCCGGCGGGCGCAGTTCATGCTGCCCGGCCGGCTGGCCAAATCCTGGCAGGAACACGATTTGATCGTCACCGCGATCATGCGCGGCGACGGCGCGGCGGCGGGCAAGGCCGCCAGGGATCATGTCTCGATCGTCAGCGAGGCGAGCGCAGTGTTCGCGGCCGTCGAGCCGATGACCTCCGCGCTCAGCCGATCTGCGCGTCAATGATCTCGACGAAGCGCGCGAAGAGGCCGGCCTGCGACTTGATCTTGAGCTTGCGGTAGATGTTGCGGCGGTGGACCTTGACGGTTCCCGGCACGATCCTGAGCGCCCGCGCGATCGATTCCGTCGAGTGGCCCTGAAGCACCAGGTCGACGACCTGCTTTTCGCGCGAGGTGAGCGACAGGCTCTTCCAGATATGCGCGCGGTCGAATTCGCTAGGAACAGCCGCCGCCTCGCCGCGCGGTGTCGTCGCCGGCTCGTCGGCCGGCAGGTTCGGCCAGCGCAGCCTGACCAGGCCGATCACCGCCGGGGCCATGTCGCGCAGCAGCCTGGCGTCGGCGGTGCCGAACGAACCCGAGGCGCGCAGCCGCATCAGCGACAGCACCAGCGCGTCCTTGCCCGGCAGCGGGACGAAGAAGCCGACCTCCTCGGCGAGCTTGGTCTGGCTGTAGTAGGAGCGGTAATACTCGCTGGCATAGAAGCGGTCCGGCGCCAGTTCGCGCATGCGCCAGAAGCCTTCCTTGCGCTCGACCGCCGCATGGTGGAACGGGTCGAGCAGGTAGGGGCCGTCCTGATAGAGCGCGACGAAGACGTGGCTCTCGGCCGGCGAGAAGGTCTCGAACAGCAGCGGCGGGCGCGCGGCGCCCCTATAGCCGAAGATGACGCAATGATCGAAGCTGACATGGCCGCGCAGCCAGCCGACGATGGCGCGGCCGAAATGATCGCTGCCAGCTTCGCGCGTCGCGGCGATGACGGCGCCGAGCCCGTTGTAGTCATCGCTGCGGGAAACGGCCAATTCATACCCCTTTAAATGATAAAATAGGCTAAATATACCACCGGCGAGGTATATACTAGCCGGCATTGGCTCTGGTAGCGTTTCGAAATCAACTCGCCCTGGAGCCCGCCTTTGACTGCAGCGCCCGATATCGAGTTTCGCGCGGTCACCAAACGCTACGGCGCGGTCATCGCGGTCAGCGGCATTGACCTTGCGATCCCGCCCTCCGCCTTTGTCGCTTTGCTCGGGCCGTCCGGATGCGGCAAGACGACCTGCTTGCGCATGATCGGCGGCTTCGAGCAGCCGAGCGAAGGCCAGGTGCTGATCCGCGGCCGCGACATGGCAGGCACGCCGCCCTACCGGCGGCCGGTCAACATGGTGTTCCAGCAATACGCGCTGTTTCCGCATCTCGATGTCGAGGACAACATCGCCTACGGGCTGCGCCAGGCGAGGCCCAGGCTGTCGTCGCGCGAGATCTCCTTGAGGGCCGGCGAGGCGCTGGCCATGGTGCGGCTCGCCGGCTATGGCCGCCGCAAGATCCACGAGCTTTCCGGCGGCCAGCAGCAG
>NZ_RZSG01000202.1:0-8537 GCF_003997725.1 Mesorhizobium sp. M4A.F.Ca.ET.050.02.1.1 | reverse complement strand
TGCCGTGGCTGTGCGATGCCGGCATCGAGGCGATCATCGCGGTGGCCTCCGGCAAGGGCGGCGTCGGCAAGTCGACGACCGCGGTCAACCTGGCGCTTGGGCTTGCCGCCAACGGCCTGAAGGTCGGCGTTCTCGATGCCGATATTTATGGGCCGTCCATGCCGAGGCTGCTCAACATCCATGGCCGGCCGCAGACCGTCGACGGCAAGATCCTGAAGCCGATGCAGAATTACGGCCTGAAGGTGATGTCGATGGGCTTCCTCGTCGATGAGGAGACGCCCATGATCTGGCGCGGCCCGATGGTGATGTCGGCGCTGACGCAGATGCTGCGCGAGGTCGAATGGGGCCCGCTTGACGTGCTGGTCGTCGACATGCCGCCCGGTACCGGCGACGCCCAGCTCACCATGGCGCAGCAGGTGCCGCTCGCCGGCGCCGTCATCGTCTCGACGCCGCAGGACCTCGCTTTGATCGACGCCCGCAAGGGTCTCAACATGTTCAGGAAGGTCAACGTGCCGCTGCTCGGCATCGTCGAGAACATGAGCTACTTCCTCGCCCCCGACACCGGCAAGCGCTACGACATCTTCGGCCATGGCGGGGCGCGGCGCGAGGCCGAGCGGCTGAGCGTCACCTTCCTCGGCGAGGTGCCGCTGGAAATGGGCATTCGCGAAAGCTCGGATGCCGGCGCGCCGGTGGTGGTCTCGAAGCCGGAAGGCGCCGAGGCGAAGATCTACCGCGACATTGCGGCAAAGGTCTGGGACAGGGTCAACGAGGAGCGTGGCGCGGCGGAAGCCGCGGTGCCCTCGATCGTGTTCGAGTGATCCCTCGGCGCGAGGGTCAGCCGCCGACCTTCTCGCCGAACGTCGAGAAGAACTGCCCGGCGAGCTTCTTCGACGTCGATTCGATCAGGCGGCTGCCGAGCTGGGCGATCTTGCCGCCGACATCGGCCTTGGCCGCGTATTTGAGCACCGTCGTGTCCGCGCTGTCGGCGGTCAGCGTCACGTCGGCGCCGCCCTTGGCGAAGCCGGCAATGCCGCCCTTGCCTTCGCCCTGGATGGTGTAGGAATGCGGAGGCTTGAGGTTCTTGAGCACGACCTCGCCGTTGAATGTCGCCTTGATCGGCCCGATCTTCAGCACGACGGTTGCCGCCATTTCGGTGTCGGATTTCTTTTCCAGGCTCTGGCAGCCGGGGATGCTGCCCCTCAGAATGTCCGGGTCGTTCAGCGCTTCCCATACTTTTTGCAGGGGTGCGGCAATCCGTTCCTCGCCTTCGATCACCAAAGCCATCAAGAACCTCCCGGAAAGACTGCCCGGAAGCCCTAGCGCAGGGGCAGACTTATGTCTATCGCACCAAAGTGCGGGTTCGGATGGCGCGTGCCCCTTGCCTGCATCCGCGCATTGTCATATCGATTTGTCATACAAATACGGAGACCACGATGGCCGGCGCCCCCACCAAGAAGAAAAAATTTCGCTCGCAGGAGTGGTTCGACAATCCCGACAATCCGGGCATGACGGCGCTCTATCTCGAGCGCTACCTGAACTACGGGCTGACGCGCGCCGAACTCATGTCAGGCAAGCCGCTGATCGGCATCGCCCAGACCGGCTCGGATCTGTCACCCTGCAACCGGCATCATCTCGAGCTTGCCAAGCGCGTGCGCGAGGGCATCGTCTCGATGGGCGGCATCCCCTTCGAGTTCCCATGCCATCCGATCCAGGAGACCGGCAAGCGCCCGACCGCCGCGCTCGACCGCAACCTTGCCTATCTCGGCCTTGTCGAAGTGCTCTACGGCTATCCGCTAGACGGCGTCGTGCTGACCATCGGCTGCGACAAGACAACGCCGGCGCTGCTGATGGCCGCCGCCACCGTCAACATCCCGGCCATCGCGCTGTCGGTCGGCCCGATGCTGAATGGCTGGCACAAGGGCAAGCGCACCGGCTCCGGCACCATCGTCTGGGAGTCGCGCCAGCGGCTGTCGGCCGGCGAGATCAACTATGACGAGTTCATGGACATCGTCGCCTCCTCGGCGCCGTCGACCGGCTACTGCAACACCATGGGCACCGCCACCACCATGAACTCGCTGGCCGAGGCGCTCGGCATGCAGCTGCCGGGCTCGGCCGCCATTCCCGCGCCCTATCGCGAGCGCGGCCAGATCGCCTACGAGACCGGCAAGCGCATCGTCGACATGGTGCATGAGGACCTGAAGCCGTCCGACATCATGACGCGCCAGGCGTTCGAGAACGCCATCGTCGTCAACTCGGCCATCGGCGGCTCGACCAACGCGCCGATCCACCTCAACGCCATCGCCCGCCATCTCGGCGTGCCGCTCGACAATGACGACTGGCAGAAGGTCGGCCTCAATGTGCCGCTCATCGTCAATCTGCAGCCGACGGGCGAATACCTCGGCGAGGACTATCATCACGCCGGCGGCGTTCCGGCAGTCGTCGCCGAACTGCTGAAGGGCGGGCTTTTGCCGCATCCCGACGCGGTCACCGCCAACGGCAAGTCGATCGGCGACAATTGCCGCGATGCCGCCAACGAAAACCTGGAAGTCATCCACAGCGTCGACAAGCCGCTGAAGGCCAATGCCGGCTTCATCAACCTCAAGGGCAATCTGTTCGATTCGGCGATCATGAAGACCAGCGGCATCTCGCCGGAATTCCGCCAGCGCTACCTGTCCAATCCGAACGATCCCGAGGCGTTCGAAGGCAACGCCATGGTCTTCGACGGGCCGGAAGACTACCACGCCCGCATCGACGATCCGGCGCAAGGCATCGACGAGCACACCATCCTGTTCATGCGCGGCGCCGGGCCGGTCGGCTATCCGGGCGGCGCCGAGGTGGTCAACATGCAGCCGCCGGCCTACCTCATCAAGAAGGGCATCCATTCGCTGGCCTGCATCGGCGACGGCCGCCAGTCGGGCACGTCGGGCTCGCCCTCGATCCTCAACGCTTCGCCGGAGGCGGCGATAGGCGGCGGCTTGGCGCTGCTCAAGAGCGGCGACCGCGTCCGCATCGACCTGAAGAAGGGGTCGGCCAACATCCTTGTCAGCGACGAGGAGATCGCCAGGCGGCGCGCAGCACTGCAGGGCAATGGCGGCTTCCACTATCCCCAGCACCAGACGCCGTGGCAGGAGATCCAGCGCGGCATCGTCGACCAGTTTGACGCCGGCATGGTGCTGAAGCCGGCAGTGAAGTACCAGGATGTCGCGCACACCAGGGGTGTGCCCCGCGACAACCACTGAGCGCCGGCAACCTCGCTCGCGCGAACGGCGGCTTGATCGTGGATCAAGCCGCCGTTTTTGCTGACCTAGGGCTGCTGTCCGGCTGCGCTTACAGGTAACTGGTGATCTCCGGCGCCTGGTCCTGCCTGTTGCGTTTACCGTCCTCGTAGATGATCGGTGCGGAAGCGAGTTCCTCCTCGCTGACGTCGTCCAGGCAGGCGACGTTCACAGCCCAGAAATTCCCGCCCATGAAATCGAGATAGCCGCGCGAGAAGACATTCGCGCCGCAGTTCGGGCACATATAGTGGTTGATATCGCCTTCCGGCCAGTTGGACGGGCTTGCCTTGTAGTCCCGCATCCGGTCACCGCCTTCCGTCACCCTGAGCGCCTGGTAGGCGGTGAAGGATTTGCGGTAGCCCAGTTTCCAGCAGAAGCTGCAATTGCATTTGCGGATGCCCTCGGCGAGGTCGAGATCGGCCTCGAAGTGCACCGCGCCGCAATGGCAACTGCCGTGATAGGTCTTCTTCATGGCGCTCCTCGCAGAATTTGTTCTGGTCCTCTGTGGCCACCGCGAAACCAGATCAGATTGTGGCCATTGCCCCGCCAGATAGGCGCCTGGCTCCTCTGGGCAATACGTCCTCTTGTGCAAAACGGCGCGCGAGATGCCATATGCTGGCAAACGGACAGGACCATCCATGACCAAACGGCGCTCTTCCCTAGGCTTCCTCGGCATGTTCGGCCGCTCGGGCGATCTGAGGATGCTCGATGCCGCCTTGCGCGGCGCCGACCTCCATCCCGCCCTTGTGCCGGAGGGGGTCAAGCTCACCATCGTCAATCTGATGAAGGATCACTGGCCAGACGAGCCGCCGGCGCAGGCCTACGCCTCGCTCGCGCAACTGTTCGGCTATTGCGTTGCCGGTCCCGAGACGTTCGAACAGGCCAACGGCCGCGAGCGCAGGCTGGACGCGGAGCGCCGCATCGAGGAAGCGCTCGAGACCGGCGACAGCCTCGATGCGCAGATCGTGCTGATGGCGCTGCATGCCAAGCTGATCAGCGCCGAGGTGGTCGAGCGCTTCGGCCTAAGCGCGGAGTAGGCTGCTCGACCCAGCCTAGCCGCCCATGCCGCCGCGCGGCAGCTTGATCATCTCGCCGAAGCGGGCGCGCAATTTGTCGTCGACCGTTTTCGGCACGTGGCGCGGGAAGCGCTCGGCAAGCACGCGTTTCTTCTCGGCGATCGCCCTCTGCAGAATGTCGGGCCGGCCCTTCTCGTTCCATTCCTTGGGCGAGAAGCGGTCGCCGATGGCCGGATAGAAATATTCGGTCTGCATCAGCTTCAGCGTCTGCTCGTTGCCGAGATAGTGGCCGGGGCCCTTCAGGCAGACATCGGCGATGGTGTCGATCGACAGTGCTTCGTCGGTCACCTCGATGCCGCGCACGCAGCGCAGGCAGTGGCCGAGCATGTCGTTGTCGATGATCAGGCTTTCCAGGCAGAAGCCGAGCAGCGAGGCATGCATGCCGGCCGACTCATAGACCAGGTTGAGGCCGGAAAGGCCGGCCATCACATTGGTGATGCCCTTCTCGTAGCCGGACTGGATGTCGGGCAGTTTCGAATCCGTCATGCCGGCAGCCGAGCCGCCCGGCAGGTCGTAGAATTGCGCCATCTGCGCGCAGGCGGCGGTCAGCACCGCCTGCTCGGCCGAGCCGCCGGACATGGCGCCGGTCCGAAGGTCGGAGACGAACGGCCAGGTGCCGAAGATCGCCGGATGGCCGGGCTTGATGGCGTTGACATAGACCAGGCCCATCAGCACTTCCGCGACTGCCTGCACCACCGCCCCGGCAATCGCCGCCGGCGCCGTTGCGCCGGCCTGGCCGGCCGACAGAAGCAGGATCGGAATGCCGCCTTCGACACAGGCCTCGAGCACGCCACAGGCGTCCTCGGCGAACTTCATCGGCGGCACCACGAAACAGTTCGAGTTCGACACGAAGGGGCGCGCGCGGAAATTCTCCTCGCCGCCGGCGATCGCATAGAGCATCTCCAGCGCCGGCTTGACGTTCTCGCGCACGGTGAACGAGGTGCCGACATGCTTGGAGGTTCCCATCACGCAGGCGTAGAGCGTGTTGAAATCCATCTCGAGCGGATCGGGAATGTCGCGCGGCACCATGGTGCGCTGGAAGAAATGGATGTTGTCGAGACCGTCGACCAGGCGGGCGGCGTCGTAGATGTCCTGCAGCAGCGATTCGCGGTATTCGCGCTTCTCGACGTCGACCAGATGCACGGCCGCGCCCGCCGTGCCGTAGTGCACGCGTCTGCCCTGGATCACCATGTCGTGCTTGGGGTCCTGGCCGTGCAGCGTGAAATGACGCGCCGCGTTCTTGATCGTTTCGAGGACGAGCGCCCGCGGCAGGCGGACGCGGCCGTCGTCGCCATAGGTCGCGCCAATCCTCGTCAGCGCCTCGATGCAGGAGGGTATGGCGTTGGCGAAGCCGACCGTCTCCAGCAGCGTCAGCACCGCCTCGTGGATGCGCTCGCGGTCGTTTTCGCTGAGCGGTCCATAGCTGCCGCCTTCGAGGCCCGGCCGCACCGGTCTGATGTCGTCGGCAAGCGGTGCCGCCCGCATCGCGCGGCGCGCTTCGCGCCCGCCGGATCGCCGCGAACGCTGGTCCGCCGGCGCATCCTGCTTCTCAAGAGCCACTGACATGGAAGCACTCCACCTTTAGCTGCGAGGCGGGACGCGGCGGTTGGTCCACCATCGGCCCTGCTTCGTCCCCTTTGTGGCTCGACTATGCCGCCGGCATTGGTGCAGCCTATGAGCCAGCCAGTCCCGTCGAATATGCCAGGATGCTAAAACGATCGAGGGTCGTGTCAAAGCAAAAGAGCCGGCTTGGGCCGGCTCTCTGTTGAATTCGGCAGGTCGATCAGGCCGCGGCGGGTCTGCGGCCGGCGGCCGTCGCGAGTTCCCGTATGCCGGGCTCGATGTGTTGCAGCGCGATCGAGGAAATGCCCAAGCGCATGAAACGCGACGGTTTTTCCGAGCGGTCGAAGAAACGGTCGCCGGGCTCGATGATGACGCTGCGCGAGGCGGCCGCCTCGGCGAGGCCCCGCGAGTCGGTGCCGCGCGGTCCTTCGAGCCAGAGCGAGGTGCCACCGGCGGAGTCGGTCGAGCGCCACTCCGGCAGGAAAGCGGAAATCGCATGGACCAGACGCTTGCGCCGCTCGTCGAAGGCGCTGGACAGACGCCGCACCAGCGCCTCGTGATGGCCGAGCGACAGGAACAGCGCCACCGCCCGCTGGTTGTTGGCCGGCGGGTGCCTGAGCATGAAGCGGCGCAGCGCCCTGAGCTCGGCGATCAGTCCGGCCGAGGCGACGATGTAGCCAAGCCGCAAGCCCGGAGCCAGCGTCTTCGACATCGAGCCGACATAGATGACGCGGCCGGAACGGTCGAGGCTCTTCAGCGCCTGCTGCGGCGCTTCGTCCAGCAGTTGGCTGTCATAGCCGTCTTCGATGATGATCTGGTTGTGACGGTTGGCCCGCGCCAAGAGGTCCTGGCGCCGTTCCGCCGACAGCGGCACCATGGTCGGGCAGTGGTGGCTGGGCGTGACGAAGACGAAGCCGGAATCCTGCGGTATCGAGGAGGTCACGATGCCGGACTGGTCGACCGGGACCGGCTGGATGTCGGCGCCCGCAAGGCGGAAGATCGAGCGGGCATCCGGATAGCCGGGATCCTCCATCGCCACTTTCGAGCCTTTGGTCATCAGCAGCGAGGCGAGCATATAGAGCGCGTTCTGGGCGCCGAGCGTGACGATGATCTCGTCCGGATTGGCGAAGATGCCGCGCCGCGGCAGAAGTCGGGCCTGGATCTGCTCGATCAGGAGCGGATCGTCGCGGTCGACCATGTCGGAAGCCCAGTTGCGGATCTCCAGCACCGCGAGCGCCATGCGGTTGCATTCGCGCCACTCGGCGGTCGGGAACAGCGCCGGGTCGAATTGGCCATAGACGAACGGGTAAGAGGACTTGATCCAGTTGTCGTGCTTGGCTGGCGGCGGCATGTCGCTGGCGGCGATCTGCCGGCGCGCCTTCCAGTCGATCTCGTTCTGCTGGTCGGGCGCCTTCTGGTGCGGCTTGGCGGGGGTGGCGAGCACTTCCGGATTGACGAAATGGCCGCGCCGCTCGCGCGCCACCAGAAATCCCTGGTCGACCAGTTGCTGGAAGGCGAGCACCACGGTGCCGCGGGCGACGCCCAGTTTCTCGGCCAGGATGCGGCAGGACGGAAGCGGCATGGAAGCGGCGATCTGCCGGTCCAGAATGGCGGCGACGATCGCCTGGCGGATCTGCGCCTGCAGGGTCTGGCCGGATTCAGCCGAAATCCGGAACAGGCCGGACCATATGGCCGTGTCGTTGCGCTGTGGCATGGAAGGGTTTCCTCGATGGCCAGCTTTTTGTGCTTGGCTGGACCAGTCGAGTGTAGGGGTGGCACAAGGGGTTGCGCCAATCAATTTTTCTGATCGCTGGGATTTATGCCAGTGATCCATTGCGCGACGCGCAGCGTCGTCGCAGCGTCGCGGCCTACCTGTTGGTGAGCAACGCGCAGCGTCGTCGCATCCTCCGTCGCCGGGTATCCAAGGCCTCATCAAAGCGTGATGCAGTGCGGCAATGCCGCCCTTGAATGAAATGGAATCGGCTCGATAGAATGTCGCGACGACATGCGCCGGAAACATCCGGCCTGTTAACATAGGTTCAAAAACCCGCCAGGAGCCCGCATTGGATCAATCAACCTTCGACAAGCAAGTCGTCGCCTTGCGCGAGCATCGCGCGGCGGCCAAAGGCACCATGCGTGAAGCTTTCGCGGCTGATCCCAAACGCTTCGCGACGTTTTCCGCCACCGACGGCGATCTCCTGCTTGACTGGTCCAAATGCGCGGTCGACGCCGACACGATGGCGATGCTGGAGAAGCTCGCCGGAGCCGCTGATCTGGCGGGTCGCCGCGCCGCCATGTTCGAAGGCAGGAAGATCAATATCACCGAAGGCCGCGCCGTGCTGCACACCGCGCTTCGCAACCTGGCCGGCAAGGGCGTCGTGGTCGATGGCCAGGATACCAAGGCCGAGGTTCTCGCCGTTCTCGACGCCATGGGCGCCTTCGCCGATGCCATCCGCTCCGGCAAGGCGGCCGGCGCCACCGGCAAGAAGATCACCGACGTCGTCAACATCGGCATTGGCGGTTCCGACCTTGGCCCGGTGATGGCGACGCTGGCGCTGGCGCCCTACCACGATGGCCCGCGCGCGCACTATGTCGCCAACATCGACGGCGACCATATCCACGA
>NZ_RZSG01000201.1:0-8566 GCF_003997725.1 Mesorhizobium sp. M4A.F.Ca.ET.050.02.1.1 | reverse complement strand
ACCATATCCACGGTATCGATGACCTGCGCGGCTATGTGCTGGAACAGCGCCACTTGATTGACATCCACGCCGACCAGCCGACGATGCGGCGCCTGCGTGAGGCGTTCAGCTATTGTTTCGAGACGCCGCCGGGCAGCTCGTACCCGCCGATCGTCAGGCCGCATCTCATCGACCACGCCAGGCCGGTGGTGATCGAAGGCGAGGGGGGGCCCCTCACCCTCGAGCCGCTGCCGCAAATCCATGGCGACATCATCTCGCTTGGCTTCCGCGCCGGCGGGCTCGCCTATTGCCCTGACATCAGCGACTTCCCCGACGCCACCGCCGAGCGGCTGCGCGATCTCGATATGCTGGTGATCGACGCGCTGCAGTACAACACCCATCCGAGCCATCTGTCGCTCGGCCAGGCGCTCGGCTGGATCGACAGATTGGCGCCGAAAAACGCCGTGCTGACGCACATGCATGTGCCGCTCGACTATGCCAAGGTGATGGCCGAGACGCCGGATCATATCGTGCCGGCATATGATGGCATGGTGATAGAGACCGCTTATCATTCAGCCTGATCGACACCGTTTCTCAAGCGGGCTGCATCGATCGCGTGTCAATTGTGGGGATCCGTGCCGGTCTCGGTTCAATCTCCGATCGGCAATCGCGGATCGTCAAATTGCAGGACGTTGAGATTCTGTTTTATGCGGCGCAAGATCTCCAGGCTGCGGGGGCCGATCGCTTCGGCCGTTGCGATGGCCAGCATGTCGACGACGGCCAGTAGTGCAAAGCGCGAGGAGGAAGGGCGGTAGAGACCACCGTCCTCCTGAACGTTGAACGGTATGACGAGATCGGCACCGCGGGCGAGTTCCGACCCAGGCGCGGTGATGGCGATGGTCTTGGCGCCGTATTGGCGAGCGACCCAGACGGCATCCTTTTGCGACCGCACGGCACCCGATATTGAAAAGACCACAAGCACCGTCTGATGGTCGCCCGCAGCGGCCGTCATGCGCTGCATCTGGCCATCGATATGCGAGGTGACCTGGATGCCGAGACGGAACAGGCGGTTCTGCATCTCGACCGCAGCCATCGAAGAACTCCCGCCGGAGCCGAAAGCAAGGACGGACTTGGCGACGGCCAACCATGCCCCTGCCTTTCGCACCAGTTCCTGGTCGGTGGAGGTGCGAAGTCGTTCGATCGCCTCGATAGCGCCGTCGCAGACATTATCGGCGAGCCGGCGTTCGCCTTCATGCCGGCCCGTCTCGGCGGGCGCCAGATAGGGGCCGCCGACCGCCAGCGCATAACGCATGATCTTGCCACGGCGCATTATATTGCCGACGACATATGCGTCATGCAAAACGGCACGATCGTCGAACGCGGCCTGACCAAGGAGGTGATCGCCGGACCGGCGCATCCATATACGAAGCTGCTGCTTGGCGCCGTTGCCAATCCCGACAATCCGAGGCGGTCTGCCGAGCCTCTCTAGGCAGGCAAGGCAACGCCAAGTCCTTGTTTCGGTTCGCATTTGTCAATGCATTGAAGTTCCATAATCTATCTTATGCGACTTATGGATATAGCGGCTATATAGAGATGCGACACATGGGCAAGTTAGAGACGCGACATTGCCTCTAGCCCTGCTCTCGATCAACCGTTAACGTCAGGGACAAAACACAGCAACGCAACTCACTTCAACCCACGCCTAAGGACCAACAGGCCAGGCGTCTTTGGAGTAGCGCGTTGCCATGCGTTTTCTCATCACCATGTCCGATAAGGAACTGAGCCGCCTCGAAGCATTGCAACGGGTTCGCGATCGGCGTCTGAGCGTCGTTCACGCCGCTGAGATTCTCGGGATCAGCCGAGCTTCATCGGCCGCTCGCCGAACACGAGGATCTCGACGCTGCCATGTGCCATAAGGAGGTCCGTAAACTGTCCCAAGCTCTTACGCTGCGCTACGACAAGGTGCTTTTCATCTTGGAGCCGACTGAGTTCGCAAAGAGCGCGGCTGGTTCGAAAGTTCTTGTTTGCGACTATCCGGATGGACGGCTCGAGATCGTGCACGATGGCATCGCCCTGCCGGCTGTTAATCGCTGTGAGATCGTCGAGCAAAAACGCCTGGATGAGGTTTTGACGTGGATCGCCGACAGGCAGGATGAACGGGAAGTCCATCGCAGTAGACATGCTCCGCGGCGCACCGGACAGGACAACCATATGTTTGGCATTCCTGATGGCGCGGTCAGCAACGGCTATCAGAAGCACAAACCAGGGCGCAGAGCCGACTTTATGAATGACCCCAAGGTGATAGCCAAGCGTGAGAAGGCACTGGCCAAGATAGAGGCCTTCGAGCGGATGCTTGCGGCGGAATGACTATTTTGTGTTGCCAAGCCTTGGCGGCCGGGATCTGTTCGCGCTAATCGTCCGCAAAACTGCGCCGACGCGGGAGTTTATGAATGAGCGACCTAGACCTGTCATCAAATTTCTATGTTGAGTGGTCCGCAAACGGGGATCTCAAATCCGGTAGAATATTCCACATCGAAAGGAATGCGAGTGGCGGCTCCTTGTCGACGCCTGTCGCACGGTTCTTCATGACGAATGCTAGAATACCAGCCGAAGGCTTCTTTCCGCACCAGCGGCTTGATTGCTTCGTGTCCAATACTGAATTCGTTTCCAAGCCGGAACAACTAGCACGAGATCTATTTAAGGCTCTGAGCAGTCGAAACTTGATCGACGAGCCCACGTGGTTGGGCTGGCATGTTGCTGAAGAGCAGGGTGGGGCCGCTTTCGGTGAAGTCTTCGATTTCGATTGATACACAAGCCAAAGTCTCATCATCGGCGCTACGTTGACGTGAAGCCCCATTCGGGCGCTCAAGAGTGAGAAAGCTAAAGCCGGGGAGCTTAACTGGAACGCCCCCGATCAGGCTGCGCCCGGACCAGCTGACGCCCGATCGGGTGCTTCCGTCGCAATTCTAATCTGCTGAAATCGTCGCATCGCAATCTTGCAATGACAGTGGATGAGGCAATCACCGGTGCCTTTGCACGCGACCGCGGTCCTCAGAAATAGTCGAGAAGCCCACTAAAGGCAGCTGCAATCACAACAGTGTGCAGGATGCCAAGCGACAGCCACCTGATACGGCCGCCCGGATCAGCGAATGCTCCGTAAGCGGGAAACTGTGCCACAGCCAGCACCACGGACACGCTGGTGATGGTGTTGTTGGTCAATAGCGTCGCAACATCGGCATCGGATAGAGAAGCCGCGCCAGCACGTAGTCGCCATGCCCGGCTCCGGCAGAAAAGAGCGCCAACAGCAGAGCGACAGGCGTAGCGCACAGACCGAAAAGAAGCCCTGCTCGTGACGAGAATATTGGCAGCGTCATTTCTCCAGAAGCACCGTGAGTCTCACCATTCTATTCCCCCGCCAACATCGACGGTCTGTCGGCTCTCACCGCCGCCCGTCTTCTGGTCATTTGTGATCGGCACCGTCGTCCGTCAGGTTTGAAAGCCGCATGCGATCCGTCTTGGCGCGGTATTGCCTAAGCTCCTGGGGCAAGCCGACCTGATAACCCAGAACTCGTTGGGCACCCGGCTCGATCAGCATCACGCCAGGCTTGTCGACAAATTCGCCGTCGAAATCGGACGGGCTTGCAAGGCCATGCCAGGGCTCGATGCACAGGAATGGGGCGCCGCCCGGCTTGGACCAGATGCCCAATTCATTGAAACCCCGCCAGGACATTTCGATCGCTGGCCCCCGTTCGGCGGCAAAGCGGACACTTGTGCTGGCAGGTTGATCGAGGATGACGGCGTCGTCGTCGAAGAGCCGTTCGGAAAGCGCAAGGGTCTTACCCTCGATCGGAGTGGGTCGGGCCGTCGGCAGCAGCAGGCCATCTTTCAGGCGGCGGATCGGCGCAGGTTCGTTCTCGGCAAACGTGAGCCGATAGGCTTGCTTGGGCAATTCCGGCAGCAGCGGCCAGTTGAAGGCCGGATGCGCGCCGATCGAAGCAGGCAGCACCTCATCGCCCGTGTTGGTGACCTCGAAGGTCACGCGCAGGCGGTCAGGACCGAGGCTGTAACGTATCGCCAGGCGAAAGGCGAATGGGTAGCGTGCGCGGCTTTCGGCATCGTCAGTCAGGACTAGCGTGCAGGAGGAAGGCCCCTGCTCCGCCCAGGCAAAGCGCCTGTCGCGGGCAAAGCCATGCTGCGTCATCGGATAGTTTTGGCCGCGGTGACGCAACCGGTCGCCTCTCAGCCGGCCGACGATCGGAAACAGAACCGGCGAATGACGACGCCAGGCGGGACCGGCTTGCCACAGGAACTCAATGCCTTCGGCATTGCGCAAGGAGACAAGTTCGGCCCCCTGTCCGACAATGGTCGCCCAGATGCCGTCACCGTGCAGTGTCAGGCTGTCCTGTTCCATGCGTCCTCACGGCTGGCTTGGCGAGGCTGGCAGGCTAGCAAGACTTCGCGTGAACTCAAGAGCGGAGGCAGCGCCCGGCTCGACTTCGATTTCGAATGCCCAAGGTGGGCGCCGATCGTTTCCGTTCAGTGCGTGTCACCTGTGATGCGCCGATGGATGCTGTCCAGGCTTTCGGCGAGTGCACCGAACACGTTGCGCGCGGCGAGCTCGTGCAGGACCTGTTCGTTGATGCCGCCACGCGTCGCGTAGTCCTGTGCCAGATGCATGAAATCCGCATCCGGCGAGGTCTCGGGCGCGGTCCCCAGCGCCTTGAAAAGCGAGGCGACATAGTCGCGCGCCGTCCCCTCCCCGACGCCGTGGCTCGTCAGCCAGGTGTGGATGGTCTCGAGGTATTTGAAATAGCTGGCATAGGTCGCGGTCGCGACGCTCAAGGCGTCGAATTCTCGGGAATTATCGACCTCGATCACCTTGCCCAGCCTGCCGAACAATGCCGCAGCGCCTGGATCGGACGGATAGATGATCGTCGCGCCCAGCCGGTGCGCGATCATCGGCATGGGAAGCGCTTTCGTCAGGTGTCCGGCGGGCGCGGTCAAAGCCCTTATATCGTCGAGAGACAATGTGGCGATCAGGCTGATGAGGCGATGGTCGGGCCGAAACCGCAATTCGCTGAGCACTTCATGGGCAATCTGCGGCCTGACCGCGAGCATGACGGTATCGCAATCGTCGAGGACGGCCTGGTTGTCGCTGGCAATGCGAACATCCGGGTGGCGGGAAGCAAGGCTCGTCGCGATTTCTTCGTTGCGCGGCGAAAGCACGATTGCAGCGGTATTTTCCGCGAGGGACCTGAGCCCGGTGACGATTGCGGCGGTGAGCGCGCCTGTGCCGATAAAGCCGAGTTGCATGAGACGTCCCGAAAGGTTGGTTTCGTGTGATGGTCGGCCGACCATAGTGGCCGGAGTGCCGGGTGGGAACGGCCAATGGCCCGACGATCGCGGTCGGTGCGCGCCTTCATCGCCGCCTGGACAAGTTCATGTTCGGCAATGTGCTGATCAATGACGATGCGCCCCGCACGCTGACGCCGGGCATCATGATCTTCAAGGGCTCGCATCAGACCGATTGGGGGGCTCTGACAGCGGCGTCCGTGCTCGCGGTCGTGCCGGCTGGCATCGGCTTCCTCTATCTGCAGCGCTTCCTGTTTGGAGGGCTTGCGGCGGAGCGGTCGAGGGTGAGTTGGGGAATGGACCCGGCCGAGATGCCTCGGCCAGGTCCGATGCCTGACTGGGTTATTCGCGTTCGCCAGTGAAGTTCAGCAGCAGCTGGAAGATGTTGACGAAGTTCAGATAGAGCGAGAAGGCGCCGAAGACGGCGAGCTTCTGCCGCGATTCCGCGTCGAAATTCTCGGCGTACTGCTCCTTGATTGTCTGCGTGTCCCAGGCGGTGAGCCCGATGAACACGGCGATGCCGATCACCGAGATGGCGAACTGCAGCGCGGTCGAGCCGAGGAACAGGTTGACGAGGCTGGCGATCACCACGCCGATCAGGCCCATGATCAGGAACGACGAGAACTGCGTCAGGTCGCGCTTTGTCGTATAGCCGTAAAGGCTTGTCGCGCCGAACATGCTGGCGGCGATGAAGAAGGTGCGCGCGATGCTGGTGCCGGTGAAGACCAGGAACACCGAAGCCAGCGACAGGCCCATGACGGCGCAGAAGGCCCAGAACATCGCCTGCGCGCTGGCCGCCGACATGGTCTGCATGCGGAACGAGAACAACAGCACGAAGGCGAGCGGCGCCAGCATCACCACCCATTTCAACGGGCTGGAGAAGATCGGCACGTAGAGCGCCGGCGTCGAGGCCACGGCGAAGGCGATGGCGCCGGTGACGACGAGGCCAAGGCCCATATAGTTGTAGACGCGCAGCATGTGCTGGCGCAGGCCCTCGTCGTAGAGGGCGCCGGCTCGGGCGCCGCTGCCCGCGCGATATCCCAGATTGGGGGTATTCATCATCGGTCTCCTTGGTTGGTCTCAGTAAAGCGTGCGGGCCAGCGTTTCGGCGGCCCGGTCGAGGTCGCGCGCATCGCTGCGCGCGACCACGGCGTAGGCGACCTCGCCGATCTGGAAATAGGCCGAGGAAATATCGCCCGAGGGCGCGACGGCCGGCTTCACCACGTCGAAGGTTCCGGGCCTGATCGCGAACAGTGAGACCAGGCCGAGATCCTTGGTCTCGAGCGCCATCTCGACGCTCGGGCCGAAGCGCGACGGATAGATCTGCACGTCGCGAACCTTCCAGTCGCCTGGCAGCGACGGCATGACGATCGCGGTCGCGGCACGGATTTCGCCGGGATTGTAGTCCGGCGCTTCACGCTGGGAGGTCATCGCCTCGCGCATCAGCGTCGTCCGGTGCGCCCTCACCGCCTCCTCGACATAGGCCGGCGGCTGCGTGGAAGCGACAACCTTGGTCACCGCGACGGGTCCGAAGATGCCGTTCGCCAGCCAGCCGGCCGCGACCAGGATGGCCGCCGCCGCCGCCCGCTGCAGCACGGAAAAGATGCGGTCCCTGGTCAGTCCGCGCTCCAACCGTCGTGCCGCCTCGGCGGTCGCCGGCCGCGCCATGCCCTTGCCGGCGAGCGCCACGCGCAACTCGTCGCGCGTCCGAAGGTCGGACATCACGCGCGCCGCGACCTCCGGCTGGGTGGACAGGAACGCCTCCACCTCGATGCGGCGGGCCACCTCCATCTGGTCGTCGACATAGGCGTCGAGATCGGCGTCGGTCACGGGATCGAGCATCGCATTCATCGCTCACCTTTGACGATCCTGAGATGGTTCCTGCCGACCGGCGCGGCCTCCTCCATCTCGCGCAGTGCCGCCCGGGCCCGGCCGATGCGTGACATCAACGTTCCCAGCGGCACGCCACTGACCTCGGCCGCCTGGGCGTAGCTCAGCCCCTCGATGGCGACGAGATGTAGCGCCGACCGCTGCTCCTCCGGCAGGGATAAAAAGGCCGTCCGCACCTGCGCCAGACGGACCGAATGGTCCTGGGGCGCCGGGGAGGTGCTGTCGGCAAGGTACCCGGCCTGCTCGACGCGCGCCGCTTCCGACCGGCGCGAGCGGACACCATCGATGAAGGCGTTGTGGACGATCGCAAGCAGCCAGGCGCGAAGGTTGCTGCCGGCACGAAAGGTGCCGCGCCGCTCATAGGCGCGCACCAGCGCGTCATGCACCAGGTCCTCGGCCTCCGTGCTGTCGCGCGTCAGCGAGCGCGCATAGCGGCGCAGCGAACCGAGCTGTCCGACGATATCGAAGCGTGGCATCGACCGTTTCATGCCCTGTTTACGGAGCAGGGCAAGGTTTTAATCCGGCTACAAGCGATTTTTGTCCGATCTGGCGAACGACGCCGATGTGACAGGAACGTGGAGGGCGGCGCAGCCTCAAGATTGATGCAATCGAAAAGCGCTGGCGAAGCGCTGCCGTTTTGCGTATCACTCCGCCGCCATTGGAGCCGTATCGATGTTTGAAACCCTGCAGCCCGCCCCCGCCGACAAGATCCTTGCGTTGATTGGCCTTTATCGCGCCGATCCGCGTCCGGGCAAGGTCGATCTCGGCGTCGGCGTCTACAAGGATCGCGACGGCAGGACTCCGGTGATGCGCGCCGTGCGCGAAGCCGAGAAGCGGCTGCTTCAGGGCCAGGACACCAAGACCTATCTCGGCCTTGCTGGCGACACTGCCTTCGACACGGCGATGGCCAAGCTCACCTTTGGTGACAATGCGGACCTGTCGCGCATCCGCACGGCGCAGGCGCCGGGTGGCTCTGGCGCGCTCAGGCTCGTGGCCGAGCTTTTGCAACGTACCCGAGCCGGCGCGACGGTGTGGCTGTCCGATCCGACCTGGCCGAACCACATGCCGGTGATGCGCGCCGCCGGTCTGCAGATCCGCGACTATCCCTACTTCGACGCCGCTTCCGGCTCGGTGCGCTTCAAGGACATGGTGGCGGCCCTGCGGACGGCTGAGCGCGGCGACGTGGTGCTGCTGCATGGCTGCTGCCACAATCCGACCGGCGCCAATCTCGATGCCGCGCAGTGGGCCGAGGTCGCCGACCTGGTCGTCGAGCGCGGCCTGCTGCCCTTCGTCGACATTGCCTACCAGGGCTTTGGCGAGGGCCTCGACGCCGACGCCGCGGGCC
>NZ_RZSG01000200.1:0-8575 GCF_003997725.1 Mesorhizobium sp. M4A.F.Ca.ET.050.02.1.1 | reverse complement strand
CTGCAGGCCGTGCTGCGGGAGTTCGAGCCGCCGCCATGGCCGGTGCGCCTCGTCCATGCCGGCCAGGGCCTGCTGCCGGTCAAGCTGCGCGCCTTCCTCGATTTCGCCGCCCCCCGCCTGAAGGAGCGTCTCACGCAGGCAATGTGGTAGGCTCGGGAATCGGGATTGTCCCGACCTCGGCCCGTTTCCTTTTTGCCCGCGCTTGGTGTAACCAACGCACTCGTTCTCACCGGGCCCTTCCCGCATGCTCTATGTCCGCTCGCTGGCGTTCAACTTCGTCTTCTATGTCAGCCTGGTCGTCCAGATGATCCTCTGGACCCCGTACTATTTCCTGTCGCCGCGTCACCGGGCCTGGTTCGTGCCGAAATTCTGGTCGCGGAGCTGCATGTGGCTCTACGACAAGATCGCCGGCACGAAGAGCGAAATCACAGGCGTCGAGAACTTGCCCGAAGGGTCCTTCATCCTGGCGCCGAAGCATCAGTCCTTCTGGGATGCGATCGCCTTTTTCCCTTATCTCGATGACGCGCTTTACATCCTGAAGCGGGAGCTGACCTGGATCCCCTTCTTCGGCTGGTACATCATGAAGATGCGCATGATCCCGGTTGACCGCGGCAGTCGCTCCAAGGCGCTGAAGGCGGTCGTCGCCGCCACCAGAGCGGAAATGGACCGCAATCCGCGCCAGCTCATCATCTACCCCGAAGGCACGCGCCGCGCTCCGGGCGACGAGCCGGCCTACAAATACGGCATCGTCGAGATCTATTCGCAGCTTGGCGTCCCGGTGGTGCCCGTCGCCCACGTCGCCGGCCTCTACTGGCCGCGCCGCAAATTCCTGCGCTATCCCGGCACCATCAAGGCCCGCTTCCTGCCGCCGATCCCGCCGGGACTGGCCAAGGACGAGTTCATGCAGCGGCTGATCGGCGAGACCGAGGCAGCCTGCGACCAACTCCTCGTCGAGGCCTCGCGCGCGCCGAACCCGCCGCCAATGCCGCCGACGGCGGCGAAGCGGCTGGCCGAGCTTGCGGCCGCCGAAAAGGCGAAGGCCTGAACCGCAGCCTCTTGACGCCGGCCCGCCTATGGCCAGGCCGCCAGTGCCGTCGTCAGCACCAGTGTCGCCGCGAAAATCAGGTTGATGATCCGCGAGGCCAGCGGCCGCCGCAGGAAGCGGGCGAAGGCCGCACCGGCGAGAAGCCACAGCACGTGGATGGCGACGATCATCAGCGCGAGCACCACGAGCCTGGTCGAAATTCCGAGATCGGCGACGCCCGACGAAGCGCCGGCGAAGACCGCGGCGATCGCCACATAGGCTTTCGGATTGGCGACCGCGAGCAGGAACCCACCGGCGAATGTCGGAGGCGCCATCCCGCTCTCGCGCGCCGCCAGTGGCGGCGCCGTCGCGATCCTGTAGGCCAGATAGAGGATGTAGGCGGCGGATGCGATCGCCAGCACCGGCGCCATGCCCGGCAGCGAGGCAAAGATCGCCATCACGCCGGACGCCACCACCAGAAGCACCATCGTGGTGCCGAGGATGATGCCCGACGTATAGCGCAGCGAATGGCGCAGGCCGAAGGCGGCGCCGATGGCGGTGACGCTGATGGTCGCCGGCCCCGGACTGCCCATCACCACGGTGGCGGCAAACACCAGCGCCAGCACCTGCTGCCATGGCTGCGTGAGGGACAAGAACCCAGCCATACGCCTTTCCCGCATCCTGTCGCGATGCGGGAACGCTATGCGCAAGCGGCATCCCCGTCTTGAACGATCGTGCAACAGCGGGCGAAACACCGCCGGCCCTGCGGCGCTAGGCGCTGGCCCGGTCCAGCGCCGCGATGTCGTCGGCATCGAGCATCAGCGATGCCGCCCGCACCAGGCCGTCCATCTGGGCGAGCGTCGTGGCGCTGGCGATCGGCGCCGCGATGCCCGGCCGCGCCATCACCCAGGCCAGAGCCACCTCCGCTTGCCTGGCCGAATGCCTTGCCGATACCGAATCGAGCGCGGCGAGGACGCGCATGCCGCGCTCGTTGAGGTAGCTGGCGACATCCTCGCCCCGCTCGCTCTGGCCGAGATCGGCCTTGCCGCGGTATTTGCCGCTCAAGAATCCCTTGGCGAGACCGAAATAGGTGATAACGCCGATATCCTCGGCCACGCAGAGATCAAGCAGCGGTCCGTCGAGCGACGACCGATCGTACAAATTGTATTCGGGCTGAAGAACCTCATAGCGCGGCAGGCTGCGCAGGCTTGCCACGTCGAGCGCCGCCCGTAGCTGGCCGGCATCGAGGTTTGAGCAGCCGACATGGCGGACCTTACCCTTGGCAAGCAGGCTCTGATAGGCGCCGAGCGTCTCCTCGTAGGGTGTCGCCGGGTCCGGCCAATGCGACAGATAGAGATCGATCACATCGGTTTGCAGCCGCTTCAGTGATGCGTCGACCGCCTTTTCGATATAGACGGCGGACAAATCCCGCCTGCCCTGGCCCATGTCCGAGCCGACTTTGGTGATGACGACGATCTTGTCGCGGTTGCCGCGGCTTTTCATCCACTTGCCGATGATGGTTTCGGACTCGCCGCCCTTGTTGCCGGGAGCCCAGCGCGAATAGACGTCCGCCGTGTCGATGGCGTTGAGGCCGGCATCGGCAAAACGGTCGAGCAGGTCGAAGGAGATCTTCTCGTCGGCGGTCCAGCCAAAGACGTTGCCGCCCAGGACCAGCGGCGCGATGGAAAGTTCGGTGCGACCGAGACGGCGTTTGTGCAAGATTGAACTCCGTGATGATTGGGATGATGCGGGGCAAGCCCGGCTTGGGGGCAGCAGCTAAGCTAGGTCTTGGATTGCCGAGGTCAAAGGCCTGGCCCTTCTTTTCCGGCAGGCCAGCGCTTCACAAAGGCGCGACCCGCCGCGCCACCTCTTCCAGCCAGTGGTCGCGGATGCCGAGCGCCTTGAGGTGCTCCAGCGTGCTCAGCACATAGTCCTCGTTCCTGCCGGACTGGCCGGCTGCGCCGCCAACGATGCCGGCCGCATGGGCCGCATCGAGCGCGCCGGCATACTGCTCATGCGCGCGGTCGACGATGTAGGCGACCGCCTTGATCGTCTTGCGTGCCTCCGTCCCGTTCCCGTCGAGCCGGATGTCCAGCGTGCGTTCGACATAAACGCTGGTCACCAGTTCGCGCTCGCGCAGATAGGCGAGAACCTCGCCCCGCAGGTCGCCGGGCACGCGGAACGCCAGCCCGATGCAGGAGCCGCCACGGTCGAGGCCGAGCACCAGGCCCGGCCGCTGCCGCGTGCCTCGGTGCACGAAGGAATAGACACAAAGCGACCGCCGATAGCCGAAAAGGCGCGCGCGGCGCGTCTCGACATGCGCGAATCCAGGGCGCCAGATCAGCGACCCATAGCCAAAAACCCAAAAATCGCCCATATCGCCAAGCCTGATCGCGTGAGTCCCGACCGCACGCCGGAATCAGTGTTTCCGTCTTCCGCTTGTTGCGTAACAACCGTCCGCCCGCAATATCAGGGGCAATGAGAGCTCCAGCATGACGTCAACTGAC
Source organism: Mesorhizobium sp. M4A.F.Ca.ET.050.02.1.1 (assembly GCF_003997725.1). Classification (NCBI taxonomy): domain Bacteria; kingdom Pseudomonadati; phylum Pseudomonadota; class Alphaproteobacteria; order Hyphomicrobiales; family Phyllobacteriaceae; genus Mesorhizobium; species Mesorhizobium sp. M4A.F.Ca.ET.050.02.1.1. Next base: position 5,044 of record NZ_RZSG01000200.1, on the reverse strand, counting down.
CAGCGCCCGCCGAACTTTCGCCGCCGGCTGTTCTGGCTCGCCGCTTTCATTGCAGTGCTGTTCGCCATCTACAGCGCCGGCTGGTTCTACCTCGCCGATCGCGTCAGGGCCGAGGCCGACAAGGCGGTGGCCGCGCTCAACGCCAAGGGCATCGAGGCCGGCTGCGCCAACCTGACCGTCAGCGGCTATCCGCTCAGTTTCGCCATTTCCTGCGACACGCTCGCCTATGAGGACGATGCCAGGAACCTCGCCGCCTCGACCGGCAGCTTCAATGCCGTGGCTGCGATCAACCAGCCCCTGTCGCCTGTTGCTGATCTACGCGGGCCGCTCAGGACCTCCATGCCCGGGATGACGCCGCTATGGATCGACTGGGACAAGCTGCGGGCGGATGCGAAGCTCTCCTGGCCGCTGCCCCGGCGCGTCGCGCTGAAGGCCGAGGGCCTGTCCGGCCAGACCGATCCGGCTGACAACAGTGATCCTGTCGAACTGTTCTATGCCGGAAAGGCTGCCGGGCAATTGCAGCCGAATGGCCAGGACATCGGCTATGCCGGCAGTTTCAACGATCTCGAGATCGACGCCGATGCTATCGGCGGACGCGTGCTGCCGCCGCTCGACGGTAGTGGCGAGGCGACGCTGAAGAACGGTGTCGTGCTGATCAGGACGCAGCCGAAGAGCCTGCGCGGCCAGTCGGTCGACATCGCAAAGCTCGATCTGTCGTCTGGCGAAGCACGGATAACGGTGTCCGGGCCGCTATCGGTCGATGCCGACGGCCTGATCGACGCCGACCTGACGATCAAGCTCAGGAATCCCAAGGCGGTGGCGGCGATCCTTGGCGGCGCCATTCCCGAGCGCAAGAGCGAGATCGAGCAAGGCTTTGCCGGCCTGGCGATGCTCGGTAACGAACCGTCCATGCCGCTCAGGATCGTCAAGGGCAAGGCCTCGCTCGGCTTCATCCCGCTCGGCAAGATCAAGCCGGTCAACTAGAGCATGGTTCCGAACCGAGGGCCCGCGTCAGCAAAAGGTGGAAACAGGTCTTCGGACAAGATCATGCTCAACAAGAGATTGCGAGCAGATGGATAAACCGGTCAAGCTCCTGAGTGTTGGCGCGTTCACCCTCGACACGATCCTTCGCCTCGACACGCTGCCCGTGCATCAGGGCAAGTTCATCGCTTCCGATGGCGTCCAGATCGCCTCGGGCATGGCAACCAGCGCCGCTTGCGCCGCCCGCCGTCTCGGCGCCGAAGTCTCGCTCTGGGCAAGTGCGGGCGATGATGCCGTCGGCGACCAGCTGATTGCCGAGATCGAGGCCGAGGGCGTCGATTGCAGCCTGGTCCGACGTGTGGCCGGCGCGCGCTCGGCGCTGGCCGCGATCCTCGTTGACGCGCATGGCGAGCGCATCATCGTTCCGTTCTACGACCGCAAGGCGCAGGCCGACCCCGCTGAATTGCCCGCCGATCTCTCCGCCTTCGACGCCGTGCTGGTCGACGTCCGCTGGCCGGGCGCCGCGGCGCTCGCCCTGAACGCGGCGCGCGCCAATGGCCGGCCTGCGATCCTCGATGCCGATACCGCGCCGCTGGAGGTGCTGGAGCAGTTGTTGCCGCTGGCCACGCACATCGTCGCTTCCGAACCCGCGGCGCGTATCGTCTGCGGCCATGCGCTCGATCCGGAAACCGCCTGCGCCGATCTTGCCAGCCGTACCGACGCCTTTGTCGCGGTCACCGGCGGCGCGGCGGGAAGCTGGTGGCACGACCGTTCCACCGGCTCGGTCCGCCATGTCGCGGCGCCGAGGATCAAGGCGGTCGATACGTTGGCGGCCGGCGATGTGTTTCACGGCGCCTTTGCCGTCGGCCTCGCGGAAGCTATGCCGCCCGAGCAGGCCTTGCGCTTTGCCAGTGCTGCGGCGGCGCTCAAATGCCAGCGCTTCGGCGGCCGGCTCGGCGCCCCGGACCGGGCAGAGACGCTGGCCATGATGGCGGCCCACTGACCCGGCGATTAGAAGCTCTAGACGCGCCTATCCCTTGGCGCCGGGATGCTCGACGACCTGGCGGCCGAAGTCCGGCACATCGATGTCCTGGCCGGCCGCGATGATCGAGCGGCGGACCGCGCGCGTGCGCGTGAACAGGTCGAACAGTTTCTCGCCGTCGCCCCAGCGGATCGCCCGCTGCAGCGAAGCAAGGTCCTCCGAAAACCGCGCCAGCATTTCCAGGATAGCGTCCTTGTTGTGCAGGCAGACGTCGCGCCACATGGTCGGGTCGGACGCGGCAAGGCGAGTGAAGTCGCGGAAACCGGAGGCGGAGTACTTGATGACTTCGGTCTTGGTCACCGATTCCAGGTCGTCCGCGGTCCCGACGATGTTGTAGGCGATGATGTGCGGCAGGTGCGAGACGATGGCCAGCGTCATGTCGTGATGCTGCGGATCCATTGTGTCTATGTTTGAGCCGCAGCGCCGCCAGAACTCTGAAAGCCTTTCCAATGCCGCGGGATCGGTGCCGGGCACCGGCGTGAAGATGCACCAGCGGTTGTCGAAGAGGTCGGCGAAGCCAGCGTCCGGTCCGGACTTCTCGGTGCCGGCCAGAGGATGGCCAGGAATGAAGTGAACGCCGTCAGGTACATAAGGCTGCATCTGCGCGATGACCGAAGCCTTGGTCGAGCCGACATCGGTGAGGATGGCGCCCTTCTTCAGCGCCGGCGCGATCTCCTCCGCCACTTCGCCGGAGGAGCCGACCGGCACCGAGACGATAACCAGATCGGCATCGCGCACCGCTTGCCTGGCGTCGGTTGCGTAGGAATCGCCGAGGCCGAGCTCCTCGGCCCGCGCCAGCGTGGCGGGGCTGCGGGTGGCGATGGCGACATGGCGGGCCAGGCCCTCGCGGCGGATGACGCGGGCCAGCGACGAGCCGATCAGGCCGATGCCGACCAGCGCGATCTTTTCGAACATCACAGGTGCCATGGCGCTCAACTTTTCAGGAAGGTCGTGAGGGCGGCAATCACGCCGCGATTGGCTTCTTCGATGCCGACGCTCATGCGCAGCGCGTTGGGGAAGCCGTAGCCGGAAACCCGCCGCAATATGTAGCCGCGCGCCGTGAGATAGTCGTCCGCCGCCGCCGCCGAATGCTTGCCGTCCTCGGGGAAGTGGATCAGCACGAAATTGCCGACGCTCGGCGTCACGCGCAGCCCGAGCTTGGTCAGTTCGTCGCTCAGCCAGGCGAGCCAGGTTTCGTTATGCGCCACGCTGCGCTCGACATGGGCGCGGTCGCGGATCGCCGCGATGCCGGCCTCGATCGCCGTTGCGTTGACGTTGAAGGGGCCGCGCACGCGGTTGATCGCGTCGACGATGTGCATGGGGCCATACATCCAGCCGATGCGCGCGCCGCCAAGGCCGATTTTGGAGAAGGTGCGGGTCATCACCACGTTCTCCGCGCTTCCCGCCAGTTCGATGCCGGCCTCGTAGTCGTTGCGGCGCACATATTCGGCGTAGGCCCCATCCAGCACCAAGAGCACGTTCTTCGGCAGGCCGGCATGCAGCCGGCGCACTTCCTGGAACGGCACGTATGTACCGGTCGGATTGTTGGGATTGGCGAGGAAGATGATGCGGGTCCGCGGCGTCACCGCTGCCAGGATCGCGTCGATGTCGGCGCGCTCATGGGTCTCCTTCACCGTGACCGGCGTGGCGCCGGCCGACTGGATGTAGATCTTGTAGACCATGAAGGCGTGCTCGGTGATGATGGCTTCATCGCCGGACGCAAGATAGGTCTGCGCCAACAGGCCGAGAATCTCGTCGGAGCCGTTGGAGCAGATGATGTTCGCAGGGTTGAGGCCGTGCGCCTCGGCGATCGCCTCGCGCAGCCGCCTGGCGGTGCCGTCGGGATAGACGTCGAGCCTTGCGGCAACCTCCCGCGCCGCCTCGATCGCCTTCGGCGAGGGGCCGAGCGGGTTCTCGTTCGACGACAGTTTATGGACCTTGGCGACACCGGCAGGCGCTGTGCTCTTGCCGGGCACATAGGCTTCGATGTCCATGATGCCCGCGCGGGGCGTCGGACGTGCCTTGTCAGGTGTCTGGTTCATGTCCAAAAGTCCGTCGAGGATGCCTCCAACCGAAGGCCGCAGCGGAAATACAAGCCGTGGCCGCGAATGTCGAGAGGGCGGCAAGGGCGCGAAAAGCCCGACCGTTGACGCCGAGCCGCGCTGGCCCTAGAAGAGCAGCGACAGTTCCGTGGTGATTTGGCCGGTCGGCTTGCAGCCACGTTAAACAATTCGCTAAAGGGCCGTTTGCATCCTGTAACCGGCTTTGCGAAGGCATTGCCGGTTTTTTGTTGCCCGCCGCCGGCCGGACAGTCGCCTGGTCCGGAAACCGGAATCGGTTTCCGGAAACCACGGTGCCTAATGTAAGAGGATGTTATGGCCGTTCTGCGCGCCGCAAAAACCAGCAACGAGGCCGACAATCCGTCGAGCCCGGTGTTGCGCTTCGGCGCCGACAAGCCGCTCAAGCTCGATGCCGGCGCGCTGCTGTCGCCGTTTCAGATCGCCTACCAGACCTATGGCACGCTGAACGACGCCCGCTCCAACGCCATCCTGGTCTGCCACGCGCTGACTGGCGACCAGCATGTCGCCAGCACCAATCCGGTGACCGGCAAGCCGGGCTGGTGGCAGGTGTTGATCGGTCCCGGCAAGATCATCGACACCAACCGCTTCTTCGTCATCTGCTCCAACGTGCTGGGCGGCTGCCTCGGCTCGACCGGCCCGGCTTCGACCAATCCGGCCACCGGCAAGCCCTACGGCCTCGACCTGCCGGTCATCACCATCCGCGACATGGTGCGGGCGCAGCTGATGCTGGTCGACCATTTCGGCATCGAGAAGCTGTTTTGCGTGCTTGGCGGCTCGATGGGCGGCATGCAGGTGCTGGAATGGGCGGCGAGCTATCCCGAGCGCGTCTTCTCGGCGCTGCCGATCGCCACCGGGGCACGTCATTCCTCGCAGAACATCGCCTTCCACGAAGTGGGCCGGCAAGCCGTCATGGCCGATCCGGAATGGCATGGCGGCAAGT